>NZ_JAWDJM010000001.1:0-11702 GCF_032465715.1 Paraclostridium sp. MRS3W1
ATATATATCTATATATTTCAACTTTTTCGAATTGTTTAGTATTTCATTTATTTTCAGAATAGTAAAAAACAGGCTAATTTCAAACAATTAACCTGTTTTATTTTTTTAATTCATATAAAATTTTTCTTATTTTTTTGTCAAAATTTCAGATTACTCTTTTCCAGCAGAAACCGCTATACTTGATATAAATTTCTTTTGGAATAAACTAAATACAACAACCATAGGAATTATAGAAAGTACTGCTCCTGCCATCATTCTAGGATAATGTGTACCATATTGTCCTACAAAAACTCTAAGCCCTGCTGCTAATGTCAGTTTTTCAGGAGTTGAGTTTACAATTAGTGGCCATAAGAAACTGTTCCAAGCTCCTAATCCTCCAAGGATAGCCACAGTTCCTAAGGCTGGTCTAACAATTGGAACCATTAATTTGAAAAATATTGTAAATTGAGATGCTCCATCTATTATTGCAGCCTCCTCCATGTCTCTAGGTATAGACTTAAAGTGTTGTCGTAATAAAAACGTATAATATATACTAAATATTCCAGGTAATACTATTGCTGTTAATGTATTTAAAAGTCCCATATCTTGTATTATTTGATATTGTGGAATCAAATACATCTGACCAGGTACCATCATAGCTGCCATAAGAATTAAAAATATAGCTTCTTTAAATTTAAAATCTAGTCTTGCAAATGCATATGCTGCTGGTGTTACTATAATTAACTGTAATACTACAGATGCTATCGTTACTATTATTGTATTGAAATAATACTGAGCAAAAGGAAATTCTTTAAATATTTGAGTATAGTTCTCAATTCTTACAGATTCAGGGAATATTTTAGGCGGAATAGCTTCTGCTTCTGCCAATGTTTTAATAGATGTTAAAATCATCCATATAAAAGGTAATGCAATAAATCCTGCCATAAGTATAAGCCCTATGTGAGTTAAAATCTTAGAACTTCTTTTCGTTTCCATACTTTTCCCCCCTAATCTTATTCATCTGAATAATGAACCCATTTTTTTTGCAACTTAAATTGTATTAATGTTACTGCCATTATGATTAAGAATAAGATTACAGCTACAGCAGATGCATACCCCTTATCACCTAATGTAAACCCTAAATCATAGAAATATCTTGTCATAGTTATTGTGGATTCATAAGCTGGACTTCCTTGTTTTATAAGCATGAACACAACATCAAATAATTGGAAAGATCCAATTAAAGACCATATAACAATAAAAAATATACTTGGAGTTAAAAGTGGAATAGTTATATGAGTGAACTGTTTAAATGACGAAGCTCCGTCTATAGATGCTGCTTCATAATAAGATTCAGGTATTGATTGAAGTCCACCTAAGAAAATCATTATCTTGTATCCTAAACCACTCCATATAATGAATACTATTATTACTACTCTAGCTAAGTTAGGATCTGTAAACCATAATTTTCCCTCTAATCCTATAGCTTCTAAAAATTGGTTAACAAGTCCAAATCTTGAATTAAACATCCATTGAAATACTAATGTTGATGCAGATGCCATAGTCACAACAGGTAAGAAATATATAGTTCTATAAATTCCTTTTCCTTTTATGTTTTTGTTAAGTAGGTTTGCTATGCAAATAGATATAATTACCATAGGAGGTACAGTCACTACCACATATAAAAAAGTATTTCCTACAGCTTTATAAAACAACGGATCCTTAAACAACCTTAAAAAGTTTTCAGATCCTACAAAGTTCCATCCTCCAAATGCATTTAAATCTGTTAAGCTATAAAATAAGTTCAGTATAAATGGTATAAAGTTAAATACTAAAACCCCTATTAAAAGTGGCATTATAAACATATATCCAGTTAAGTTGCGCTTTAGGTTTTTCTTTTTTTTAGCTTTTAATTTATCTAAATTGCTGGGCTTTTCATTATATACCTCTGCTTGCAATTAAAATCCCCCTTTTATCTATTCTAAGAGGATGTCTAAAATATAGACACCCTCTAAAAAATCCCTATTTTTTCTCTTTATCTAATATAGATTGCATTTCTTTTTGTGCATTTTCAAGTGCTTGATCTAGGCTTATTTCATCTTGCATAAATTTAGTTACATTATCAACTATAGCTTTATCCCATTTTGAAGTTTCAAAACTATTAGGAAGTGGCATAGCATTTTCTGCTACCTTAGACATAACAGAAGTATCTATCCCTGTTTTTTCTTTCATTACTTTACCAAATAAATCTTGAACATTTTTATGAGCTTGAGGAACTAAAGCTAATTCAGTATATTTTTTCATCGACTCTTCACTTGACATGTAATTAATAAAATCAAAAGCTTCTTCAGGATGTTTAGAGTTTGAAGATATTACATTTCCTAAACCATGTATTACAGTTTTAGATTTATTTCCTTCTTTTATAGTAGGTATTTCATATAATTTAAAGTTTCCTGCAACTTGTGCTTGTTCTTTATCTGAGTATGGTAATAATCCGTATGACCCCATTTGTAAAACTAAAGCTTTTTCAGATTTAAATAATGTTCCAGCTGTAACTTCTAATGTTATATCATATGGACTATGTAAGTCACTCTTTACTAAATCATAATACTTTTTAAATCCTTCTTTAGTTTCAGGTGTTGTTAACATAGCTTTAGTCTTATCATCACTTATTACCTTCCCTCCCGCTGAAGCAACTTCATTAAACACGCCTGACTGTGTACTTTCTGTTGCATAAGAAGTAAAAGGATATATATCTTTTGGCAATTTTGATTTAGCATCTGTCAACCAAGCTATCATCTCATCCCAATTCCAATTTTCCTTAGGCTCAGGAATTCCGTATTCTTCCATAAGCTTTGTATTAACCATTAAAATATTGTTATCCCAGAATGTAGGAATTCCATACTGATCTCCTTTATAACTGTATAAACTACTTAAACTTTCTAAATATTGGCTCATATCAACATTTTTATCTTTTATATAGTCTTTCATATTAACTAACATTCCATTGTCAGCATACTTATTAAAATTAATAGCATTCATCCAATATATATCAGGAGCTGACCCCCCAGCTGCTGCTGTTTCCATTTTAGTCCAATAATCTGCAAATGAATATTGTTCTACCTTAATGTCTACATTTGGATTTTCTTTTTCATACCCATCTATCAAAGTTTCTACAGCTTCCATATGAGTTTTATCCCATATAGCATATCTTAGTTCAACTTTCCCATCAGCACTATTCCCTCCAGCAGAACTACATCCCGTTAGCCCTAGTACTAGAGATAAAACTGCTCCTGTTATAATTCCCCTTTTTAAAAACATATCAAATCCCCTTCCCACAAATTAAACTAATTAAATATATTTTTTCCTGAATATTTCGATAATTCTCTTTAATTATATGATATATAAATGTGAACTCATTGTATTTGTAAATTTATACACTTTTTTTATAATTTTGTGTAATAATATATTATGCTTCAGCCTTTATCTTTTCTATTGCTTCATCCCAAAACTTTTCAATATTAACAACTTCTTTATTTAATCTAGAATACTCAGCTGCAAATGCCATGACATGACTTTCAACAGATTTTTTAGCACTAGTTCTTCCTTCTCCACCGTTTTCTGAAACTAACTTAACAAAGTCTTCCATTATTCCATAATCACCGCCTCCATGGCCTCCTTCGACCTCTTCTGGAATAATAGTTTCTATAGTATTTTCCCCAAATTTCTCAAACTTTTTGACTTCTATAATATTTTTAACGTGATTTCCTCCTACTTCACCATGAGTAAACATCAGTTTAATAGTTCTATTGCATTCTTCAGTGAATGCAGATAAGTTAAATGTAGCTGTTATATCATCTTCAAATTCAAGTATAGTTACCATGTGATCTACAACATTATTATCACATTTATATACACATCTTCCATATGGACCCGTTCTTAATGCTTCTTCTAAATTTTCTTTACTAGGTACTGGATGTACTACTTTTGCAAATATAGGTTTTTCCGATAAATATAATTTTTTAGCTGAGTATGGACATCTTTCTTCTACCTTACAGTCTAAACATCTATCGGCCATTCCTTCTTTAAAATTTTTATCTCTCATATGAGTCAAATGTCCAAATGCAGATATATTGTTACATTTCTTACCTGTTAACCATAATAATATATCCATATCATGACAGCTTTTAGCTAGTATCAAAGGACTTGTTTCATTGCTATTTCTCCAATTTCCTCTAGTAAATGAATGTGCAAAATGCCAATATCCTATATTTTCATTGTGTTGTATGCTAACTAGCTCTCCTAGCTCTTTACTATCTACTATTTCTTTCAATTTTGAGAAAAATGTAGTATATCTAAGCACATGACAAATCATAAACACTTGATTTGGATACTGTTTAGCTAGCTCACCTAATTTTACTATATCTTCTAATTTGTTTGACATTGGTTTTTCAAGCAATACATGATACCCTTTTTCAAGAGCTATCTTAGTTGGCTCATAGTGTGACTCATCATTATTAGCTATTATAATTGCATCAGCCAATCTTTCTTTTTCCAGTAAATCTTCCCATGTTTTAAACACATTTTCAGATTCTATATTATGTTCTTTTACACATATATCCCTTCTTATATCATGTGGTTCTGCCACTGCAACAACTTTCCCTAATTCTTCATGATGTTTAAAATATGGAGCATATGCATGCATACCTCTTGCCCCCGCACCTACTACCGCTACTGTAATTTTCTTCATTAATCATTCCCCCATTAATTTTGAAGTTTTTTATTTACTTATTAAGTATATTCTAATACTTTATTACTTCTATGTATTTGCACTTTTGTATAAATGTTTTACATTTTTATGTATTATATTAAACCTTACACTATAACTAAATTTGATTTTTCATGCTATTTTTTGTAAAATATTATTAGGAAAAAGATTTCATGGTTTTAGGGGGATATTAAATTGTTTAAACAAACTACTTGTTTATCTTTTAAAAAATATGGGGAGACTTTATCATCTTTACCTGATGATATTATAATTTGTGAGAAAAAAACATCTATTACACTTTTAGAAAAATCTATCACTAAACTTTTTTATGCAGAATTTGACATCCATATAAAGTTGCAAAGTGGAGTTGTGCTAATTGTTGTTTCTAATGATTCTAATTTTAATAGTATAGAATCGTTTATCTTAAATAGTAAAATTAAACTAAATAAAGGAGTTTTTTATAATTTTATACCAATATCAGATAATTGTAATGTAGATTTATATGGAAATAGTCTTTTTTTTAATTCAATAAACATTATTCAGGATTATACTTATAAAGAAATAGTGCCTAAAATTTTAATAAGTAAAATTTATACCAAATTTTATCAAGAAAAGCCAACTAATTATTTATTCAAAGGTGAAAAACATAACTTTTGGGAACTTACATATGTAGATAGAGGCGTTTTATATACTGAAGTAAATGGAAAGGAGTTTAAGTTAAATCAGGGGGATTTATTTTTCTATGCTCCAAATGAATATCACTCACAATATACTGATAATAAAAAATCTTGTTCATACTTAACAGTAAGTTTTGAAATGGATTTTAATGATACATCACTTCTTTCAAATAAAGTATTTACCTCTACAAAGGACTTATACACTATAATAACTAAACTTATGAAAGAACTTAATTCTACACATTTATATTGTGATGAGCTTTCTATTTGTTATTTAAAAGAATTAGTTTTGAAAACTCTAAGCATTGATTTTGAAACTTCTATTGTAAAACCAGCTAATAAAATTCAACAATTTTATGACGACGAACTATTAAATTCAATATTGAAATTTATAAATGAAAGTGTATATGATTGTTTGGATATTCAAACTATATGTGATAAGTTTTCAATAAGTAGTTCTAAGTTACACTTATTATTCAGATCTAATTTAGACACTACAGTTAAACTTTATATAAACAATTTAAAGTTAAAGAAAAGCAAAGAACTTATAAAAGAAACTAATTATACTATCAGTGAGATTTCTGAAATTTTAGGATTTAATTCTATTCACTACTTTTCAAATAAATTTAAAAAAGTTTATGGTTTTTCTCCAAGCGAATATTTAAAATCAGTAAACAAAAACTATTAAAGACTAGGATAATATCCTAGTCTTTTTTATTAAGCAGTTATTTTTTCATCATCGTCAGTGCCTATCATTGCAGTTAACTTTTTATTAAATGCAAGTAATATGAATGTACCAACTACTAAAATTATAGGTATAGAAATGAATGTTTGCATAAGACCCATTTTTTCTATTATCATTTGAACATATCCTGCTGCTTTGTTTGCAAAGAAAGTCGCACATGCCCAAACACCCATAAGTAAAGATAAATATTTAGCTGGTGCTATTTTACTTACTAGTGAGTTACCTAATGGTGAGAAACACATTTCTCCTATAGTTTGGAATAAAACGAATAACATTAACCAAATAACACTAGTTTTTACAGTAGCAGCTGATCCTACTCCTCTTGAAAGTTCAGCAGCTATTACGAATCCAAATGCTACTGCTAAAAATACATATCCTAATGCTATTTTTTGAGCCATACTTAAGTCACCTTTTTCTCTCTTAGATAACATAGTCCATATAGCTGCCATTATTGGTCCTAAAACTACACATAAAAATCCATTTAATGAAGTTTCTATCCACATTACAGGTATCTCAAAGCTTCCTACATACATATCTACATAATCTTTCATATATAAAGTTAATGAAGAACCTGCTTGGTTATAAAATACCCAGAAGAAAATTGAGAAAAATGATAATATAAATATTACTTTTACTCTATCTTTTTCTTTCTTAGTTAAAGGTCTATCTGGTGATTTTTCTCCTTTAGTGTCCCCAGCATGTTTATCAAGCATTTTTTGAGGATATTTACCAGCTTCCCCTAAAAACTTCATAGTACATGTAAATAATAATCCACCAAGTAAAGTAGCTATTGCAGCTATCATGAAACATTGTCTAAATCCATATTCAACAACATGTCCATTTTCTATAACTGCAAAAGTTTTAGTGTATAATATACCTATAGTTAATGATCCTATAAATGATCCTAAGTTAACAAATGTATATAATAAAGAAAAGGCTGCATCTTTTCTAGTATTGTCATCATATAACTCCCCAACTAGTGCATTTAAATTACCTTTAAAGAAACCAGTCCCTATCGATATTAAAATTATCATTGCATGAACCCAAATTACACTTGTTGCAAAATAACCTAATGCATATCCTGCTGCCATTATAATCGATCCTATAATTACACAATATCTAGCTCCTATCCATCTATCACATATCATTCCCCCAAATATTGGTGCTAAGTAAGTGAATGCTGCTAGGTTTGCTGCTATAGCCGCTGCATCAGCATTGTCTATTCCTAATCCACCCTGAGATATTGAGTATGATAAGAATAGTAATAATAAAGTTTTTGATCCATAGTATGCGAATCTTTCAAACGTGAATGTTAACCCACAAACATATAACCCCTTAGGATGTTTTGCAGGTGCAGATGTTGTATTTGCCATCTTAAGTCCCCCTTAAATGTTTAATTTTATATTTAAGGTAGCTTTATATTTAAAAAGCTACCTTATTATACTGTTACTCTATACTCCCCTAGTATATTTTTTTAACCATACATTTTCTTCTTCAGTTAAATATGGAGATATTTTTTCATAAACTAATCTATGGTAATTATTTAAATAATCTCTTTCTTCTTTATTTAAATCATCAACATTTATTGCATCTAAATCTATAGGTGCAAATGTTACCACTTCAAATTCCATGAATTGACCATATTCATTTTTTTCTGCTTTTTTAGTTATAAGTTCATTTTCGATTCTTATTCCATGAGAACCTTCAATATATATTCCAGGCTCATTAGTTGTTACCATACCTTCTTCTAACGTAGCTGTTTCTAATCTGTTAGGAGCTATTTTCCATCTAAATCCATTTGGAGCTTCATGTATAGTTCCTAAGAAACCTACCCCATGACCTGTTCCACATTTGTAATCTAAACCTACATTCCACATTGGTCTTCTTGCTAATATATCTAGGTTATATCCTTTTGCTCCGTATAAGAACTTAGCCATAGATAAATTTATCATTCCCCTAAGAACTGCAGTAAAATGCGTCTTTAGCTCACTATTTACTTCCCCTAAAGCAATAGTTCTTGTTATATCTGTTGTTCCATCAAAATATTGACCACCTGAATCTATTAAAAATAAATCACTAGCTTCCAATTTATAATCACTTTCATGTGTAGCGCTGTAGTGCATCATAGCTGCATGTTCTCTATATCCAGCTATAGTTGCAAAACTTGGCTCTATAAATCCTTCTTGGGCACGTCTTAGCTCTTCTAATTTTTCTGATGCACTTATTTCAGAAATTTCTATTTTTCCTACATTATTCTTTAACCAATACATAAATTTGGTAAATGCTATTCCATCTTTTAAGTGGCTATTTCTAACGTTATCTAATTCAATATTATTTTTTACAGCTTTAAAGTTCATTGTAGGATTAGGCTCTTTTATTTTTCGAACTTCATTTGGTAAATTATTATATATTGAGTAGCTAACTTTTCCATCATCTAATAACACTATTTCAGTTTTATCCATAGTTTTAACAAATTCATATATATCATCGTATTTTTTTATTATTACATTTTCTGTTTTTAATTCATTTATTATTTCTTCATTTAATTTGTTTTCATCTATGAATAAGTAAACTTCACCTAATGTTATTATTGCGTATGAAAGAACAACCGGAGTATACTTAACATCTCTACCTCTTATATTAAATAGCCATGCTATATCATCAAGAGTTGTTATAATATGAGATGTTACGTTTTTTTCTTTCATAACTTCTCTAAGTCTTTCTAATTTCGAACTAAATGTCTCCCCTGCATAATTAACCTTTAATAAAAACGCTTTCTCATTTGATAGAGAAGGTCTATCGTTCCATACTCTATCAACTAAATCATACTCGTATTTTATGCTTACATTTTTTTCTTTTAACTTTTCTTCTAAACTCTTGCCCTCATTTGCAGATATTAACCTACCATCAAATCCTAATGTAGATCCTTTAGATAACTTCTCACATATAAATTCTTGAGTAGTAGGAACACCTTCTTCGCCCATTTTAAATAATTTAATCCCCGTATTTTTCAATTGATTTTCAGCCTGTATAAAATATCTTCCATCTGTCCAAAGCCCTGCTTCATCCATAGTTACTACTAAAGTTCCTGCTGAACCTGTAAATCCAGATATGTATGCTCTTGATTTAAAATAATCACCTACGTATTCACTTTGATGATTGTCTGAAGATGGTATTATATATGCATCTATCTTATATTCCCCCATATGTTTCCTTAAACTCTCTAATCTACCACTTATCATAATACTCCCCCTTATCCTACATATAAAATTTTATGCATCATCTATCGCCCACTTACATAGTATCATCTTATGACATCGTTTTCAATATATTTACATTCTTTTTCTTATTTTTAAAATTTTAAGAATTAATTAAATCTTTTCAAAATTATAAAAAATATAAATTTTTAAATGTTATTTTTTTATCTATATTAATATTTTTTTATTAACATAAAAAAACAAAAGGATATGACTTTAGCCATATCCTTTTTACACAAAACACGTACTTATATTTCTTTAGTATACTCTTTTAACCATTCTTGTTCTTCATTAGTTAAGAAAGGAGATACTTTATCATAAACTAATTTATGATACCAATTTAAATATTCTCTTTCTTCTCTATTCATATCATCTACAACGATTGCATCTAAATCAATTGGTGCTAATGTCACAACTTCAAATTCCATAAATTGTCCATATTCATTTTTTTCTGCTTTTTGAACAACTAATTCATTTTCTATTCTTATTCCATGAGATCCTTCAACATATATTCCAGGCTCATTAGTTGTTACCATACCTTCTTCAAGTTCAGCACTATCAAATCTATCTGGCACTATTCTCCATCTAAATCCATTTGGAGCTTCATGTACGTTTAATAAGAAACCTATTCCATGACCTGTTCCACACTTATAATCTATTCCCATATTCCACATTGGTCTTCTTGCTAGTATATCTAAGTTGTATCCTCTTACTCCATGTAAAAACTTAGCCATTGATAAGTTTATCATACCTCTTGCAACTGCTGTAAAGTGTGTTTTAAGTTCATCACTCACTTCACCTAATGCAATAGTTCTTGTTATATCTGTTGTTCCATCAAAATATTGACCACCTGAATCTATTAAAAATAAATCTCTTGGCTCTAATTTATAGTCACTTTCAGGAGTTGCACTGTAGTGCATCATAGCTGCATGTTCTCTATATCCAGCTATTGTACCAAAGCTTGGCTCTATAAATCCATCTTGAGCACGTCTTAAATCTTCTAATTTTTGTGACGCGCTTAATTCAGATATCTCTGTCTTTCCTACATTATTTTTTAACCAATACATGAATTTAGTAAATGCTACACCATCTTTTATATGACTGTTTCTTATGTTTTCTAACTCAACTTTATTCTTTTGAGCTTTCATAAACATAGTTGGATTAAACTCATCTATTTTTCTAACGTCATCAGGTATATTATTTAATATAGCATAGTTTATTTTTGTTGAATCTAATAATATTATTTCATCTTTATTTAATGTTTTTATAAATTCATATATATCATTATATGGTTTTATAACTACATTTTCTTTGTTTAATTCAGCTAATATTTCTTCATTTAACTTAGCTTCGTCAACAAATAAGTAAACTTTATCTAAAGTTATTAAAGTATAAGATAATACTACAGGATTGAATTTAACATCTCCTCCTCTTATATTAAATAACCAAGCTATATCGTCAAGAGTTGTTATTACATGAGTTGTTGCTCCTTTTTCTTTCATAACTTCTCTAACTCTATTTAACTTTGAGCTAAATGATTCACCTGCATATTTAACATCTAATAAAAATGCTTTTTCATTCGATAAAGCTGGTCTATTTTCCCAAATTTTATCTACTAAATCATATTCATATGATATTTTTATATTTTTTTCAGATAATTTTTTCTCTAAATTTTGTCCTTCCCTAGCACATATAACTCTACCATCAAACCCTAATACTCCATCTTCTTTTACACTATTAAATATGTACTCTTCAGTGGTTGGAACACCTTCTTCTCCCATTTTAAATAATTTTATACCGCTTCCTTTTAATTCACTTTCAGCTTGTATAAAATATCTTCCGTCTGTCCAAAGTCCTGCTTCATCCATAGTTACTACTACAGTACCTGCTGAACCTGTAAATCCAGATATAAACTCTCTACTTTTAAAGTAATCTCCCACATACTCACTTTGGTGATTGTCTGAAGATGGTATTATATATGCATCCATACCATTTTGTTTCATATAATTTCTAAGCATAGATAATCTTTCTTTTATCATATTAAAGCCCCCTAAGTTATATTTATATATGTTTATAAAGAGGTTGAGACCTCTTTGTTAAAACCTAAATTATTTTATGTAAATTCACAATATTTTTTGTTAAATATTTCTTAAACTTTCTTTGAAAAGTTATAATTTTTCAATTTTCATTTGTTATTAAAATAAATTTTACCACCTCATGACATCGTTTTCAATGATTTTTATAAAAAATTTATATATATTTAATATTTTTTATCT
>NZ_JAWDJM010000002.1:0-7023 GCF_032465715.1 Paraclostridium sp. MRS3W1
GATATATATAGTATAATTTATATAAATCAATATATTTTTATTTGTTTTAATTGTTAAAATTAAAACAAAAATAAAATTAAATTTTAATAATTTTTTTAATGGTATCCACAAAATACTAAGGAGGGAATACAATGGAGATTACGAATTTAGAAGAAAACGTTGTCGCCAAGGAGGTTTCTGGTGGAAAAAAGAAGGTAAAGGCAGTAAGTTTAGAAACTTTTGTATTTATCGGGGTCTTATTAGCAGGATTTGGATTTGTAGGGAGTAAAATGGGTGCAGGGTTGATGTTTAAAACTATTATGAACACAGCTCACGATTTGTTACTAAACACGGTATTTTTAATAATGGCACTAGCTGTGCTTGCAGGTGCATTAAGTGCACTACTTTCAGAATTTGGAGTAATATCACTTTTAAATAAAGTTTTTGCAATGTTTATGAAACCACTATATAATTTACCAGGAGCAAGTATAGCAGGAGCAGTAACAACTTATCTATCAGATAACCCAGCTATAATAGCATTTGCTAATGATAAAAGTTTTACTAAGTATTTTAAGCAGTATCAAATTCCTGCTTTATGTAACTTAGGAACATCTTTTGGTATGGGTCTTATAGTTACAACTTTTATGATGACTCAAGGGTCTGAGTTTGTATCAGCAGCATTAATAGGAAATATAGGTGCAATAATAGGAAGTATAATAAGTGTTAGAATAATGCTTACATTTACTAAGAAATATTATAACTATGATCCAAAGAGCGAAGCTAAAGCTGATGGAAAAGTAGAAGCTATGGAGTATAGAGAAATAAGAGAAGGAAGTTTGTTCCAAAGATTACTTGACTCTATGTTAGAAGGTGGAAAAAATGGTGTTGAATTAGGGATGGCTATAATCCCAGGGGTATTAGTTGTATGTACTTTAGTTATGCTATTAACATTTGGACCAACAATAGATCCTAAGACAGGAGCTGAAGTTTATACAGGTGCTGCTTATGAAGGTATAGCACTACTACCAGCATTAGGTGATAAGTTAATGTTTATATTAGGACCTTTATTTGGATTTACAGATCCACAGGCGATGGCATTCCCAATCACTTCATTAGGAGCTGTTGGAGCTGCGATGAGTTTAGTTCCAAAATTTATAAGCGATGGGGTTGTAACACCTAACGATATAGCTGTATTTACAGCTATGGGTATGTGCTGGAGTGGATACTTAAGTACACATGTAGGTATGATGGATGCGTTAAATGCAAGAGAGCTTACTAGTAAAGCAATAATTTCACATACTATAGGTGGACTATTTGCAGGTATATCTGCTCACTTTATATACATGCTTTTAATTTAAATAACGAATATAAAAGAGCATCTTAAATATTTAAGATACTCTTTTTTTATGCACAAAAATAATATTATTAAAATATGCTAAATATATGTTTAAAGTAATTAATAAAAGGTATAAAAGGAATAAGAGTTAAATAATAAACAAACATATAGTGGAGGAATATATATGGAACTAAAATCGCTTAAATTAAAGAAAGATTTATATTGGGTAGGTTCTTTAGATCCTGATTTAAGAGTATTTGACATAATAATGTATACGCCATATGGAACAACTTATAATTCATATGTTTTAAAAGCTGGAAAGAAAACGATTTTATTTGAAACTGTAAAAGCTAAACATTTTGATAGTTATTTGGCTAGGCTAGAAGATTTAAATGTAGATTTACAAAATATAGATTACATTGTAGTTAGTCATACAGAACCAGATCACGCAGGTAGCGTAGAGAGAATATTGAAACTTTCTCCCAAAGCTAAAATCATAGCATCTCAAAATGCTGTTAATTATCTAAAAGAAATTGTAAATAGTGAATTTGAATATATAGTTGCAAATGATAACGATGAAATTAAGATAGAAAACAAAACTTTAAAGTTTTATTCAGTTCCACTTCTTCATTGGCCAGATACTATATACACGTACATTAAAGAGGACAATGTATTAGTAACTTGTGACTCATTTGGAAGTCATTATAGTTGTGAAGGTGTGGTTAATACTAAAATAGATAATGAAGAACACTATATGGAAGCTCTAAGATATTATTACGATTGTATTATGGGGCCTTTTAAGCCATATGTATTAAAAGCTATAGAAAAAATAAAAAATTTAAAGGTGGATATTATATGTCCAGGACATGGACCTGTATTAGTTGATAATCCAAGAAAAATAGTTGATATATATGAAAAATGGAGTAGAGATGAGATAATAGTTACTAATAAAGATATAACTATATGTTACGTAAGTGCTTATGGATATACAGCTGAATTAGCTGAAAACATAAAAAAAGGAATTGAAGCGCATAGTGATTATAATGTTAAAATGTATGATGTTATAAATCATAATATAGATGAAATAATAAATTCTATAACTTACTCACAAGGAGTTTTATTTGGAACTCCAACAATAAATGGTGACGCATTAAAGCCTATTTGGGATATTCTTGTTAGTCTAAATCCTATTGTTCATGGAAATAAAGTTGCATCATGTTTTGGTTCATTTGGATGGAGTGGTGAAGGAATACCAAATGTTATGGATAGGTTAAAACAACTTAGAATGAAAACTATAGATCCATTAGTTGTTAATTTTAAACCTAGTGAGGTAGATTTATATGAAGCTCAATTACTAGGTAAGAAATTTATTGAAAAAACTATAGATGTAAATACTAAAAAAGAAGGTACTAAAAAATGGAAATGTGTAATATGTAATGAAGTATTTGATGGAGAAGAAGCTCCAGATGTGTGTCCAGTATGTGGGGCAAAACATGATCAATTTATAGAAGTCATAGAAGAAACTATAAATTATCAAAATGATACAGATGATAATTTTGTTATTGTAGGTAATGGGGCAGCAGGTTTTTATGCAGCAGACTCTATTAGGAAAAGAAATAAAACAGCTAAAATAGTTCTTTTAAGTAATGAAGAAGAGTTAACTTATTATAGACCAGCTCTTTCTGATTTTATAAACGAAGAAATTAAAAAAGAAGATTTTTATATTGAAGATAAAGATTGGTATGAAAAAAATAATATAGAAGTTTTACTAGGGGTAAATGTAGAAAAAATAGAAGAAGAAGGTAAAAATATTATTTTAGATAATAACTCAATTATAAATTATGATAAGTTAATACTTGCAAATGGTAGTTCTAACTTTGTACCACCGATAAATGGACATAATTTAGACGGAGTTTATACTTTAAGAAATAAAAATGATTTAGAGAAAATAAAGGTGAATTTAGAAAAAGCAAAAAATATTTTAGTAATAGGTGGAGGACTGTTAGGTCTTGAAGCTGCATATGAAATGAAGCTAGCGCAAAAAGAAGTTACAGTAGTTGAAGCTATGCCAAATTTATTAACTAAACAACTAGATAAAGATGGAAGTGTAGTCCTAGAAAATATATTAAAAGAAAATGGATTAAACTTAATGTTAGATAAATTCATTGATTCCCTAGAAGGCGATAAAAAAGTGTCTAAAGCTATATTTAAAGATGGAAGTTCTATTGATGTAGATATGGTAGTATTTTCTATAGGAGTTAGACCTAATGTTAAAATTGCTAATAACACTAATATAGAAGTTAATAAAGGAATAGTTGTAGATAAGTATATGCAAACTTCATCAAAAGAAATATATGCATGTGGAGATGTAGCTGAAATTGATTCGATTATATGGGCTATATGGCCAGCAGCTATAGATATGGGAAAAGTTGCAGGGGCAAATGCATGTGGAGATAAAATTGAATTTAAAGCAGAAAATTACCCAGTAGGATTAGATGTATTTGAAACAAAAGTGTTTAGTATAGGAAATATAAATGATATAGATAGTTTTATAACATTAAATAAAAAAGATGTTTATAAAAAACTATTCTTTAAAGATGATGTGCTAGTAGGGGCTATATGCATAAATGATTTAAGTAAAAATGTAAATATTATAAGGTTAATAGAAGAAAAAGCTAACCTTAATAAAGTTTTAAGTGAAAATTTATTATAATTTATTAAAAAGATTCATTTCCTAACAATCTATAATACTTATTTATAAAAGTATTTAGAGAAATAGGGGTGAATCTTTTTCTTTTTTATTACAAAAAAGTAAGAAATAATTCATACCATAAAAACCAAATGTATTGTATAATAGGTAGTGTCAAATTAAAGGGGATGGAGGTTTCCTATGAAAAAGAAAAAGACATTAAATAAAAATATATTACAATATGGCTTTTTGGTATTTATATTAGGAATGACAAGTTACTTAGTTTATAGAACTTTAGACATAGATATGCTTCATGAAGTTGTAGATATGGTAGATAAAAAGTTTATATTTTTTGGAATATGTGCAGTGATTACACACATGTTATTAGAGGGTGTAGTTTTAAAAATAGTAATAGATAGCATTCATAAAGTACAGACAAGATTTATAGGTTTTAAATTAGCAACTATGGGATTTTATTATAACTTAATAACTCCATTTGCATCAGGAAGTCAGCCGATGCAAATATATGTATTAAATAAATGCAAGATGCCAGCTAGTAAGGCAACTGCAGTTATAATGAATAAATCTATAATATATCAAGTTGTAGTTACAGTATATTGTTCTGTTCTAGTGCTTTTAAATACAGCTATATTAAAGGAATTAAGGGGTGTAATGCCTTTGATATTAATAGGGATTGCAATAAATGCATTTACATTAATCGTTTCTATGATGGTTATATATAATCCTGAATTAATTAAGAAAGTATCTAAACGTGTTATAAATTTTTTAGTTAAATTTAAATTATTTAAATTTTTAGAAGGCAAAGTGGAGAAAGTAGAGAGTTTTGCAGATGAATATAGCAAGTCTGTTAATTCATTTATAAAGAATAAAAAAGCGCTTGTCCTAACGCTTTTGATAACTGTAGTTCAGTTAAGTGTATATTTTAGTATATCATTTTGGATATACAAAGCATTTAATTTAAGTGGATATACGTACATATATATGCTTACATTACAGGCATTCTTATATATGGCGATATCACCTATTCCAACTCCAGGTAACGCAGGAGCAAGTGAATTAGCATTCTTTGCAATATTTAAAAGTGTGTTTCCACAACCTCTTATGGGATATGCAATTTTCTTATATGGAGGGTTTGTATACTATGCAGTACTAATAGGAAGTGGAATATTTACAATGATAACTCATCATAATATGGATCGAAAAAGTAAGAAAATTAAAAGAAAAAATAAAGAATATGCAGCTTGATATTATTATAAAAGGCATACCGTAGAAACGGCATGCTTTTTATTTTACAGAAATTTCGCAAAAATATTACTTTTTACAAGTAACTTGACTTTTTGTGTCTAAATGTATACTATTTTAGTCAAAGGGGAAAATGTTTTTATCATAAAATTTATTCATAAGGGGAGGAATTATTTTGACAAAAGCAAAGAAAAAAATAGGACTGGTACCGAAACTAATAATAGCAATAATACTTGGTATCATTATAGGTAGTTATGCTCCTAAGGGAGTAATCGAGATTTTAGTTACTATAAGTGGTTTATTTGCTTCATTTTTACAGTTTGTAATACCATTTATAATTTTAGGTTTTGTTACAGCTGGGATAGCTGACTTAACATCAGGAGCAGGAAAGTTATTAGGAATAACAACTGGTATAGCATATTGTTCTACAATAATAGCTGGATTGCTTGCATATACAGTTGCAATAACTATTTTCCCTTCTTTTATAAACGCTAGTTCAGCTGGAGCTATAGGAGATCCAAACGCAGGTATGCTTTCACCAATATTTACTATACCACTAGAGCCAATGTTAGATGTAACAGCTGCGATAGTTTTCGCATTCATGATGGGACTTGGAATTTCAGCACTTAGAGGTCGTGGAAGAGGAGAAGGATTATTCAACATTGCTATGGATTTCCAAGAAATAATAAAATCTACTTTAGCGAAAATAATAATACCGTTACTACCTCTTTATATAGCAGGAACTTTTGCTAATATAACTTTTGCAGGACAAGTATGGGATATACTAAAAATATTTGGTAAGGTATATTTAATCGTAATACCACTTCATATCATATACATATGCTTCCAATTTACTCTTGCTGGAACATATACTAAAAAGAATCCAATACAATTACTTAAAAATCAAATACCAGGATATCTAACAGCAGTTGGAACTCAGTCATCAGCAGCTACTATACCAGTAAACGTAGAGTGTGCTGAAAAAAATGGAGTATCTAAACAAATAAGAGAGTTTGTTGTACCTCTTTGTGCAACTATTCACTTAGCTGGAAGTATAATTTCTGTAACTTCATTCACAGTAGCTGTTTTAATGATGAATCAAATGAATTATAGTTTAGCTGTAATATTACCATACTTACTTATGTTAGGAGTTGCCATGGTTGCAGCACCAGGAGCACCAGGTGGGGCTATAATGAGTGCACTTCCATTTTTACCTATGGTAGGAATACCATCAGATGGAGGCCTTGCAAGTTTAATGATAGCACTTTACATAACTCAAGATAGTTTTGGTACTGCGGCTAACGTATCAGGAGATAATGCAATAGCTGTAGTAATAGATGAGATAAATGATAAATCAATTAAACGAGAAAAGAAAAAAGAATATAAGGAAGTTAATGCTTAATAAAAAAGAGTTATCTCAACTTAGAGATAACTCTTTTTTATAATAAATTTATTATATTAATCAAGTACATTATATATAATTGTATTTGCAATAGATAATAATATAGAAGCACCTATAGCGCTAACAAATCCGTATAAGTGTACTCCAGGGACTATACTAAAAGCTAATTTTAAAACAACAGCATTTATCACTAATGAGAATAAACCTAATGTTAAAAATGTTATAGGTAGTGAGAATAACTGAAGTAAAGGTTTAATTGTTAAGTTTAAAACACCAAAAATGACTGTTAGTATAAGTAAAGAGCTAAAAGATGTTATAGAAACACTGCTCATTAATAATGATACTATATATAAA
>NZ_JAWDJM010000003.1:0-2633 GCF_032465715.1 Paraclostridium sp. MRS3W1
CATATATAAAGTTAAAGAGTCAAATAAAAACAAAATATTACAATATCGACACATCTTCTAAAATGTTTGATTAAAAACTATATATTGTATATAATTAAATGTATTAGAAAATGGGGGAGGTATGTGGGAATGGATACTTCGAATAAGCTAAATATTCTAAAGAATAAACTTAAAGAAATGGAAAGTGTTTTAATTGCATTTTCAGGTGGAGTAGATAGTACTTTTTTATTAAAAGTGGCACACGATGTGTTAGGAGATAAATGTGTAGCAGTTACGATACATGCTATGATGCATTCAAATAGAGAAATAGAAGAAGCTAAGGAATTTACGAAATCATTAGGTGTAAAACATATAGTTATAAAAATTGATGACTTTGACGTTAAAGAATTTATCGAAAATGATGAAAAAAGATGTTACTACTGTAAAAAAACTATATTTACGAATATAAAAAATATAGCTAAAGATAATAATATAAATTATGTCTTAGATGGAACAAATTTAGATGATTTAGGAGATTACAGACCAGGATTAAAAGCATTGGAAGAGTTAGATATAAAAAGCCCTTTAAAGGACAGTTTATTAACGAAAAAAGAAATTAGAAGCTTATCAAAAGAACTTAATGTTCCTACATTTAATAAGCCTGCATTTGCATGCTTAGCTACAAGAGTACCTTATGGAGAAATAATAACAAACGATAAGCTTAGAATGATTGAAAAAAGTGAAGAATACTTACAAGATTTAGGATTTAAACAATTTAGAGTAAGAGTACATGGCAATTTAGCGAGAATAGAAGTAGAAGAAAATGAGATACATAAATTTTTTGATAAGAATTTATTAAAAACTACACATGATAAGTTTAAAGATATTGGATTTAGATATATAACTTTAGATTTATTAGGTTATCGAATGGGCAATATGAATGATAGTATCAAGCAATAGGAGGAAGACATGAAAAATTATACATTAATAACACCGTGTTTTTTCGGTATAGAAAAAATATTAAAAAATGAAATATCAAATTTAGGGTATGAAATAATAAAAACTGAAGATGGAAGAGTAACTTACAAAACGGATGAAAAAGGAATAGCAATGTCTAATATATGGCTAAGAACTGCTGAAAGAGTTCTTTTAAAAGTTGCTGAGTTTGAAGCTAAAACTTTTAATGATTTATTTGAAAGCACAAAAGCTATAAATTGGTCAAAATACATTCCATATGGTGGAGAATTCCCCGTTTCAAAGGCATCTTCAATAAAATCTAAATTGTTTTCTACTTCAGATATACAAGCAATTGTAAAAAAAGCTGTAGTTGAAAGTTTGAAAACTAGTTATCAAGAAGATGGAATGTTACCAGAAACTAAAGAAAAATATCCAATACAAGTGTTTATTCATAAAGACATAGTAACTATAACACTAGATACAAGTGGAATGGCACTTCATAAAAGAGGATATAGAGAAGTATCAACAAAGGCTCCATTAAGAGAAACTATGGCATCTGCTATGGTACAGTTAACACCGTGGCAGCCAGGAAGAATATTTGTTGATCCAATGTGTGGATCTGGAACTATAGTAATAGAGGCTGCTATGTTAGGACTGAATATGGCTCCTGGGATTAATAGAGAGTTTATAGCTGAAAAGTGGACTACTATGGATAAAAATATATGGTGGGATGTTAGAAAAGAAGCATTTGAAAAAATGAATACAGATGTAGATTTTAAAATCCAAGGATATGACATAGATAAAGAAGCTGTTATGATAGCTCAAAAAAATGCAGAACTTGCAGGTGTAGAAGATTATGTAGAGTTTAAAGTTTTCAATGCTAAAAACTTTGAAAGTGAAGAAAAATTTGGATTTATAGTTACAAACCCTCCTTATGGAGAAAGATTAGAAGATAAGCAAACTGTAAAAAAACTATATAAAGATTTAGGTTATGCATTTAAAGAGCTTAAAACATGGTCTTATTATATGGTTACTTCATATGAAGACTTTGAAAATGCATTTAATAAAAAAGCTACTAAAAAGAGAAAATTATACAATGGTAGGTTAAAAACTTATATATATCAATATATAGGACCTAAGCCGCCTAAATATATGAATAATAACAAATAATTACAAGCCCTCTTAAATATAAATATAGTGTAGTGATAAATTTAAGGGGGGATAAAATGAGATTGTCAGCCAAGAAAAATAGTAAAGTTCAACCAAGGAAAAGAACTAATAATAATAAACATAACAAAGTAAAAGAAGTATCAAAGGAAGAAGTAGTATTAAATGATATTATGGATAAAGAAGATAAGGAAGCTGAAATAGTATTAAATGATTTAGTTCCAGAAAGAGATAAATCAAAGTATGGTATAAAAGCTAATTCAAATAATAATCAGAAAAAAAATGGAATTAAGCTAAATTTTAATTTATTTCCAAAAAACAATAAAGTTAATACTTCAAACAATAAATCTAGAAATAATAAAGTTATAAAAAATGAGGAATTAGCAAAAAATAAAGAATATGAAAAAATTGAAGAAGAAACAAAAGTTGTAGATGAAATAGATAATGCACAAGAATAAAAATTCAAAACAAGAGCTTATTTTAATAAGCTCTTGTTTTGGAAATTTAAAAAAGAACATAAGGATGTGTAC
>NZ_JAWDJM010000004.1:0-24076 GCF_032465715.1 Paraclostridium sp. MRS3W1
ATACAGGAGTAGTAACAGCAACTTCATTAAATGTAAGAAGTGGATATGGGTCAAGCTATTCAAAAATAGGAACATTATCAAATGGAGCAAAAGTAGAGATAGTAGAAAGTAAAAATGGATGGCATAAGATAAAATATAATGGAGGATACGGATACGTATCAGGAGATTATATAAAAGTTGATGGAAGTACAACTCCACCACCAACAAATCCAGGAGAAACAGTTAAAAATACAGGAGTAGTAACAGCAACTTCATTAAATGTAAGAAGTGGATATGGGTCAAGTTATTCAAAAATAGGAACACTATCAAATGGAGCAAAAGTAGAGATAGTAGAAAGTAAAAATGGATGGCATAAGATAAAATATAATGGAGGATACGGATACGTATCAGGAGATTATATAAAAATAGGAGGGAGTACAACAAACCCACCATCTACAACAAAAACAGGAGTAGTAACAGCAACTTCATTAAATGTAAGAAGTGGTTACGGATCAGGTTATTCAAAGATAGGAGCATTATCAAATGGAGCAAAAGTAGAGATAGTAGAAAGTAAAAATGGATGGCATAAGATAAAATATAATGGAGGATACGGATACGTATCAGGAGATTATATAAAAATAGGATAATAATTAAAAAAAGAGTATATAAAATCTAACAAAAAATAGTTTTATATACTCTTTTTTGTTAAAATGATATAATTATATAAACAAAAATTAGGAAGGAGATTTTTTATGATTTACTTAAATAGTGAAGATATAATAAAGTCTATAACATTAGATGAGTGTATGGATGCTATAGAAGATGCATATAGAATGTATGCAAACAATGAGTATAATATGCCAGATAGATTACAAGTTGAGAATAATGATTTAACTTCTTTATATATGCCTTGTTTTACGAAAGAATCATTTGGTACGAAAATACTTACAGTTGCACCTAATAATGCAAAAATAAACAAACCTGTAATTGATGGAATTATGTTAGTGAATGATATAGATACAGGGGAAGTTGTTTGCATGATGGATGGGAAAACACTTACAGCGATTAGAACTGGAGCAGTAGGTGGTGTTGGAGTTAGACATACAACAAGAGCAGATGTGAAAAACATAGGATTGATAGGGACAGGAGTTCAGGGGTTTTATCAAATTATATATGCATGTAAGGCAAGAGATATAGAGAATGTTTACCTATATAATCGAACAAAAGAAAAAGCAGTTAATTTAAAAAATGAGCTAGAAAAAGAATTAAAAAATATTAATATACATATAGTAGAAACTTCTAGAGAATTAGTTCAAAAAAGTGAAGTTATAGTAACAGCAACAACTTCATATCAACCAGTTATAGAAGAAGATAAAGAATTATTGAGAGGAAAACATATAATAGCAATAGGGTCTTATAAACCTGACATGAGAGAGTTACCAGATACATTACTTGAAATTGTAGATCTTGTAGTAGTAGACACTGATTTTGCGAAGGAAGAAAGTGGAGATTTATATGTACCTATACAAAAAGGATTGATAAAATCAGATGATATTAAGAACATGGGAGAATTTTTAAAAGAAAATAATAACGTGGACTTAAAAGAAAAAACTACTTTATACAAGTCGGTTGGAATGGGGCTGTTTGATATGGTAGTAGCTGATAAAATTTATAAAAAATCTTTAGAGAAAAAAATAGGCCAAAATATTGAATTATAAAAAAATATGTCTAAAGTTTAAACTTTAGACATGTTTTTTATTCTATATCAAATGGATTTTTTTCGAATTCACTTATCCTATCTAAATAATGCTTAGGTGAAACTCCATAGGCTTTTTTAAAAGCTCTAACAAAACTTGAATAATCTTTAAATCCACATTCTATACAAGCATCACTCATAAGATATCCTTTTTTTATTAATGACTTAGCATAAATAAGTCTTTTTTGAACTATATAGCTATGTAGAGAGCTTCCGGTTTGAGACTTGAATTTACGCATTAGATAATACTTGCTCATGAAAAATTTATTAGCTATAGTGTCTATAGATAAATCTTTATTTAAATTATCATTTATATAGCTAAAAATTTGTTGAATTGTTTCATCATACTCAACATCTTCTGAAGTATCATCGCTTTTTAAAAATAGTCTATTAATTAAAACTAAGAATTGTATAAATAAAGAGTTTTTAAGTATAATATGTCCAAATTCATCAGAAGACTCAGCAGCTTTAATTTTAAATAAAATGTTTTTCAAATTTTCTAAGTCATTTGGATTAAGTCTTAACAAATTAGATTTATTTTTACTTGATATATTAAAACAAGTGAACAAATCATCTCCGTATATATTATGTTTTTCTATATATTCTGGATTTATCCATATAACTATACGTTCATAATATTTATTAGGATTTATAATAGGTTTATGTATTTCAGTATTATTTATAAATAAAATATCCCAAGGTTTTAATTTATAGGATTTTCCTTCCACTAAATAATCTACATCACCCGAAATTAAAATTGTAATTTTATTAAAGTCATGATGATGGTAGTCAAACTTTATATCCCTCATATCCTTTATATGAAATATTTTAAAATTATCATCAAGATATCCAACCTTATCTATATTTTCTTTATTTATATCCATAAAAACAACCTCTCATATTCAAATAATAGTAATAACTTTAAAAATATTTACAATTTAATATACCGTAAATAAGATAAATTGTAATCCTCTATATATAGTATAGCACTTTTTACAATGCATAGGGCATTTTACGCAATGTACATGGTAAAAAAATAATAATATAATAAAATTCATTGTGCATTAAAGCGATAGTATTAAAAGGAGAAGACAAATGAAAAACTTTTTAAAAAATTATAAATCATCATTAATATTACTAGGCGCAATATTAATCGGAGGAATTGTAGGTGCAGTTTTAGGACCTAAAGCTACCATGCTAAAGCCTTTTGGGGACTTATTTTTAAATTTATTATTTATGTCACTAGTGCCTCTTGTATTTTTCAGTGTTTCATCAGCAATAGCAAATATGAACACTATGAAAAGATTAGGTAAAATAATGGGTAATATTGTTATAGTATTTTTATCAACAGCATTCATAGCAGCATTAATAGGTATTTTAGGAGCTATAATTTTAAACCCAACTAAAGGATTAGATTCTAGCATGTTTACTTCTATAATAGGAAGTGGAGAAATCGTAGAAGCTGAAAAAGTTAGTTTTTTAGATCAAATTGTAAAAACTGTAACAGTTAATGATTTTAACATGTTGTTTTCAAAGTCAAATATGTTACAACTTATAGTATTTGCAGTACTATTTGGGCTTGCAACTGCAATGGCTGGAGAAAAGGCAAAAGGTATAGCAAAGTTTGTGGAAGAAGGATCAGAAGTTATTGGAAACATTATAAAAATAATAATGTATTATGCACCTATAGGGCTTGGATGTTACTTTGCATCTGTTATAGGTGAATTAGGGACTCAAATACTTTCGGGATATGTAACTGCATTTTTATTATACTTAGGAATAACTGTTATATATTACTTTGGATTCTATACAATATATGCTTATTTAGCTGGAGGAAAAGAAGGTATAAGTATTTTCTGGAAAAATGCAGTTGGTCCAACAGTTACAGCAGTGGCAACTTGCTCAAGTGCAGCATGTATACCAGTTAATTTAGTTTCTGCTAAAAATATGGGAGTACCAGATGATATAGCAGAAACAGTTGTACCACTAGGTGCTAATATCCATAAAGATGGATCTGTAATTGGAGGAGTATTAAAAATAACATTTTTAATGGGAATTTTCGGAATGGATATAACTAACCCATCTACACTATTAAGTATATTAGTAGTTTCATTTTTAGTAGGTGCCGTTGTAGGTGCTATCCCAGGTGGTGGAGTAATTGGAGAAATGTTAATACTAAGTGTATTTGGATTTTCACCAGAAATGCTACCTATAATTACTGTTTTAGGAACAGTTATAGATGCACCGGCAACACTATTAAACTCAGCAGGAAATACTGTTTGTGCTATGATGGTTGCTAGATTAGTTGAAGGTAAAAACTGGCTGACTTCTAAGTCTAACTAGAGAAAAGATCTGGATATAGATTTTCATCTATATCTAGGTCTTTTTTACGCTTAAGCAATTTTATTTATTATTTGAGCGACATGAAGCAGTTCGCAGACGTAGTCGCTCAAGCAAAGCGAATTTTTCATCATTTTACTACAAAAATATGATATAATGGAGTGTATTTAACAGATTGAAGGGAGCAAGACATGACAAAATACTATTTATACTATGTACTTATATATGGTGGTTTAGGAGCCTTTATACCGTATATAGTTCCATACTTAGAAGGATCATTAAATCTATCTGCTACGCAAATAGGAATCATAACATCTATACCATCAATAATAGGAATTTTGGTTGTTCCTCTTTGGGGGATTATAACTGATATAACTAAAAAAGATAAAAAAATACTTGGAATTTGTGTAGCTATAAATTGCTTAATAATGGGGATGTACTCAAGTGTAAAATTATTCCCTGTATTACTTATAGTAGCTACGTTAGCAGAGGCATTTAGGTATGCAATATCACCTTTAGCTGATAATATAACTACAGATTATTGTAAGCATAAAAATTTAAATTATGGGATTATAAGAAGCGGAGGATCTGTAGGTTTTGCGCTTATAAGTTTTTTAACAGGTCAACTTATAAAAGTAACATCGAATTCTAGAATTATATTTTTAGTATATATAATTTTATTTGTGGTTTCTTTAATAGTACTTCCGTTTTTAGATTCTAAAAAATATGATGAAGAAGAAAAGTTAAAAGGCTCAACAATGAAAGAAGATTTAAAAGAGCTTATAAGAGATAAATCATATTTATGGCTTTTAGCTATTGTTATATGTACAATAAGTATTAGTGAAGTAACTAATGCTTATCAAGGTTTATATTTAATTGATCTAGGCGCAAGTGAAGGTGATATAGGTATACTAGTCATATTTACAGCTTTACCTGAAATATTTTTTATGTCAAAAATTAATTCGCTAGTTTTAAAATATGGATATAGAAAAGTATTTAAAATAGGTATACTTACATTTTTAATAAGATGGATAACTTGCTTATTTGCAACTTCTCCAATGATATTTATACTTACGGCTCCACTTACAGCTTTAGCATTTTCAACAATGCTAGTATCATATATTGGCTATATAAAAGATAAATTTTCTAGTGAAATTCAAGCTACAGCTTTAACATTAACATCAATGGCGATTGGGGTTTCTTCTGCATTAATCAAGTTACCTGTTGGATTTGGAATAGATGTATTTGGATTAAAAACTATATATATACTATCGATAGTAATAACTTGCTTAGGGTTTATTGTTTGTAGTGTGAAGAAAGAGAGTAAAAATGAAAAAGCTATAGGTTAAATACCTATAGCTTTTATTATATTTAATTTTATATATGAAAAATTTCATATAACTAAAAAAAGTTAATTATATGTAAAAAAATTGATAGACAAATTTATAACAATATAGTATATTTAAATTGAGGAAATGGTTTTCGAAAGAGGGGTTAGATATGAATGAGCATATAGGAGCTAAGATAAAAAGCTTGAGAACACAAAGAAAAATGACATTAAAAGATTTAAGTGAAAAAACTAACTTATCTATTGGTTTTTTATCTCAGTTAGAGAGAGGATTAACTAGTATAGCAACAGACACATTGGGGAGTATTGCAGATGTATTTGAAGTTGAGTTATCTTATTTCTTTTTAAAGCCAAGAACTAAGAAAAGACCAATAATTAGAAGTTATGAAAAAGAAGTTTTTAATATATGTACATCTGGATGTATCCAGTACAATTTATCTAATGACTTAAAGGAAAAGGTTATGCTTCCTAGATTTTTAGATATTCTTCCAAATAATACAGATGAAGATATACAGTCATATTCTCACGAGGGAGAAGAATTTGTATATGTATTAGAAGGAACTTTAACACTATTTTTAGATGGGGAACAACATGAATTATATCCTGGAGATAGTATACACTACAATTCTTCAAGAAATCACAATTGGGCTAATTATACAAATAAAATGGTAAGGATGATAGTTGTTGCAACTCCAAATCCTTTTAACAATAACTAAAACTATTTGAAGGTGATTAAATGAATAAGCCACTCATATTGAATATACAAAAATATAGTTTGCATGATGGGGATGGAATTAGAACTACCGTATTTTTTAAAGGATGTCCTTTAGAATGTATATGGTGTCATAATCCAGAAAGTCAGGATTACAAAAAAGAAGTTTTATATAATGAAGAAAAATGTTTAAAGTGTGGAACTTGTATAGATAAATGCCCTAATGAAGCTATATATAAAGGTTTAAATGTAATTGAATTGAAAAAAGAAAAGTGCACATATTGTGAGACTTGCATAGATTTTTGTTTAAACAATGCAAGGGAAATAGTTGGGAAAACTTATGAAATAAAAGATTTAGTAAAAGAATTAATAAAAGATATGGCGTTTTATGAAGAGTCAGGTGGAGGCGTTACTTTATCTGGAGGAGAAGTAATGTCTCAGGATATAGAATATATAAAAAAACTAGTAATTTTATTAAAACAAAAAGGTATAAACGTAGCAATAGATACATGTGGACATTCAAAGTTTGATAACTATGAAGCTATATTGCCATTTGTTGATACATTTTTATACGATATAAAGTTAATAAGTGATGAAAAACATGAATTTTTTACTAAGAAATCAAATAAATTAATTTTAAATAATTTAAAGATGCTAAGTGAAAAAGGAGCAAATATAAACATAAGAATACCATTAATAGAAGGTGTTAATGTAGATGATAACAATGAAGAAATTAAAAAAATAATAGATTTTATAAAGCCTTTAAACATTGCAAAAGTTAATATATTGCCATACCACAATATAGGTATGCACAAATACAAAAAGCTTTATATGCAATATGAAGGAGAAAATTTAAAACGACCTTCAGACGAGAAATTAGAGGAAATAAAACAAATTTTCAAAGCAAATAATTTTGAAATAAAGATTGGGGGATAATCATATGGAAAGAGGAAGTTTTGAAAGAACTAAGAAACTTAGAAAGCAAAGTACAGAGACTCAACCTTTTATAACTATTGAAAGAGCTAGGCTTATGACAGAAGGATATAAAAAATATGAGGGAAGTGTTGAAATACCAGTACTTAGAGCTTTAGCATTTAAACACTATATGGAAAATAGAACTCTTTGTATAAATGATGGAGAACTTATAGTTGGAGAAAAAGGAGATTCGCCACAAAGTACACCTACTTATCCAGAATTATGCTGCCATACAATGGAAGATCTAGATATAATGGATAAACGAGATATTATATCTTTTAAAGTGAGTGATGATGTAAAGAAAATTCACGAAGATGAAATAATACCTTTTTGGAAAAATAGACAAATAAGACAAAAAATAGTTAATTCAATGGAACAAGAATGGTTAGATTGTTATGAATATGGAGTTTTTACAGAGTTTATGGAACAAAGAGCTCCAGGGCATACAGTTTGTGGGGGAACAATATATAAAAAGGGATTTTTAGACTTAAAGAAGGAAATTGAAGTAGAAATAAGCAAACTAGATTTTGTTAACGATAAAGAAGCGTATGATAAAAAAGCTCAGTTAGAGGGAATGGCTATTGCTTGTGATGCTTTAATTATATATGGAAAACGTTATTCTGAATATGCTAAGCAATTAGCAGAGAAAGAAACTGATGAAGATAAGAAAAAAGATTTATTAACTATAGCTAAAAATTGTGAGGTAGTACCTGCAAATAAACCTGAAACATTCCACCAAGCAGTTCAGATGTATTGGTTTGTTCATATAGGTGTTACTACAGAACTTAATATATGGGATGCATTTAGCCCAGGTAGATTTGATCAACATTTAAATCCTTTTTATGAAAATGATGTAGAAAATGATACATTAGATAGAGATATGGCTAAAGAAATTTTAGAATGCTTATGGATTAAATTTAATAATCAACCAGCGCCTCCAAAAGTAGGGGTTACACTAAAAGAAAGTGGAACATACACTGACTTTGCAAATATAAATACAGGCGGAATAACGGAAGATGGTAAAGATGGAGTTAATGATGTAAGTTATATTATTCTAGATGTAATGGATGAAATGAAATTATTACAACCTAGCTCAAATGTACAAATTAGTAAAAAAACTCCAAGCAAGTTCTTAAAAAGAGCATGTGAAATTTCTAGAAAAGGTTGGGGGCAGCCTGCATTTTACAATACAGAAGCAATAATTCAAGAGTTACTAGAAGCAGGTAAAACAATAGAAGATGCTAGATGTGGCGGAACTAGTGGTTGTGTAGAAACAGGATGCTATGGAAAAGAAGCATATATACTTACAGGTTATTTAAATTTACCTAAAATTCTTGAAATAACTTTAAATAATGGTATAGATCCTATGACAAATAAAAAGCTTGGGATAGAAACTGGCGATCCTAATAACTTTAAATCTTACGAAGAGTTATTTAATGCATTTAAGTCCCAATTAAATCACTTTGTAGAAATAAAGGTAAAAGGAAACAATGTAATTGAAAGAATATACTCAAAGCATATGCCAGCCCCACTTATGAGTGTTATAGTAGATGATTGTATAAAAACTGCAAAAGATTATAATGCAGGTGGAGCAAGATATAACACAAAATATATACAAGGTGTTGGGATAGGAACTATAACAGATAGTTTAACTTCTATAAAATACAATGTATTTGATAAGAAAAAGTTTAACATGAGCGAATTACTAGAAGCTTTAAAAAATAATTTTAATGGATATGAAGCTATATATAACATGGTAGTTAACAAAACTCCTAAGTATGGAAATGACGATGATTATGCAGATGATTTAATGCAAGATGTATTTAATTCATTCTATAATGAAGTTACAGGAAGAAAGTCTCCTATGGGAGCTGAGTATAGAATAAATATGCTACCTACAACATGCCATGTTTACTTTGGAGAAGTTATGGGGGCTAGTGCTAATGGTAGATTAAGTCAAAAGCCATTATCTGAAGGTATATCTCCAGAAAAAGGTGGAGATACGAATGGACCTACTGCTGTTATTAAGTCTTGTTCTAAAATGGACCATTTAAAAACAGGAGGAACGCTTTTAAATCAAAGATTTGCTCCTACTGTAGTCCAAGGAGAAGAAGGCCTAGAAAATATGTCTAACTTAGTTAGAGCTTATTTCAATATGGATGGACACCACATACAATTCAATGTATTTGATAAAAATGTATTGTTAGCAGCACAAAAAAATCCAGATGAATATAAAGACTTAATAGTTAGAGTTGCTGGATATAGTGATCACTTTAATAATTTAAGCAGAGCTCTTCAAGATGAAATAATAGGAAGAACAGAGCAAAGCTTCTAATATATTTTAAAAAATATTAAAATAGGGTATGTTTTAAGGTTTTTATATTCTTAAAGCAGACCCTATAACTATTTAAACAAAATGATAAATTTATAACACAAAAGGAGAGATATTTATGAACAAAAAAATAGGATTTATAGGGGCAGGTAACATGGCTAAGGCTATGATAGGTGGAATTGTTAAATCTAAACTAGTAGAGGCTAACAATGTGTTTGCATCTGATTTAAATGAAATAGCACTTGAAAATGCTAAAGATGAATATGGAATAAATACAACAAATGACTCTAAGGAAGTAGTAAAAAACAGTGATATAGTTATTGTAGCTGTAAAGCCAAATGTGTACGATATAGTATTAGAAGGAGTTAAAGAATTAATAGACAATGAAAAAATAATTGTAACTATAGCCGCAGGTAAAACAATAGAATCAGTAGAAAATGTAATAGGTTCAGATAAGAAGGTTATTAGAACTATGCCTAATACTCCCGCTTTAGTAAATGAAGGTATGAGCGCTCTTTGTAAAAATAAAAATATAACTGATGAAGAACTAAATCTTGTAAAGGAAATGTTTAGCTCATTTGGTAAGGCGGAAGTAGTAAATGAATACTTAATAGATTCAGTAATTGGGGCAAGTGGATCAGCACCTGCATATGTGTTTATGTTTATAGAAGCTATGGCTGATGCAGTAGTTGCTGCAGGAATGCCAAGAAATCAAGCGTATACATTTGTATCTCAGGCTGTTATGGGTTCTGCAAAAATGGTACTTGAAACAGGTAAACATCCAGGTGAATTAAAAGATATGGTATGTTCTCCAGGTGGAACTACTATAGAAGCAGTTAAAACTTTAGAAGCTGAAGGATTCAGAAACTCAGTTATAAAAGCAATTGATGACTGCATAGAAAAATCTAAAGAAATGAGTAAGTAAATAGTAAATATATTAAGGTGAATATATAAGTCTTGGACAAGAGAATTATATATTCACCTTTTTTAGATATTAATTTAAACTCATAAAAAATTATATTAATTATTTTATAATATATGGTCAAGACTATGTTTTTCCGACTCAATTAACCTATGAAGAGAAATTTTTATTACATCTATTTGTTCTAAGCAAGTTGAGACGTCTTTTAAATAAATACCATCAGATAATATATTAAAAGCTAGTTCAATATCACCTATATGACAATGGTTTAAAAATTTAAAAAACTGCTTGGATTCTTCTTTGAAGTCATCCTTTAAGTTATTAGTATACTCTTCACATTTTTCCCAGTCCTCACTCTTAACATACATTTCTAGTTTATCCATCTCATTAGTATATTTAAGAGAAAAATCCTCAGCTTTTACAGATATAAAAAGGCCAAATATAACTAAAGCAATAGTCCAAACTATAGTGAATACAATAGATTTCATATATCCACCTCCTAAAAATTATTTCTTCTGTATAAAGAAGTTATCCTTTTCATCTAATACACAAATTAACGTTTCTGATATTGAATTTATATTGTGTTTTTTTAGGATTGATAAAAGCCAGTCTGAACTTTTATTTATACTCTTAAGATTTTGTTTGATTATTTCACCATCTAATATTAAGGGCAATGGTAGATGTTTAAAGTTTTCTGTAGGAACTTTTTCGTAACTAGGAGTAGGTACTATACTAAGATTGCCATCAGTTTCAAGAATTGCGTAATAAACATCTTTTAAGTTGAAATAACCTTGTATTCTTAATTGTTCTAAAAGTTCATCCATAGATACTCTTTCTTCTTTTAAAGCTTTATAGTTAAGTCTTCCTTTATCTATTAAAATTGCAGGATTTCCATTTAACAAAAATCTAATGCTTTTAAATTTTAGAGTTAAAAAAGATATTATAATTTGCATAAAAACTAAACCAGTAATAGATGCTATTCCATAAATTATAGGTATTTCGTTGTTTTGCATAGGGATAGCAGCAACCTCTGCAATTAGAAGCGTTATTACCAAATCAAATGAATTCATTTCTGCAATTTCGCCTTTTCCCATAATTCTAAGACTTATTAATACCGCCATATAAAGAACTATACTTCTAATTAAAACTACAATCATAAGCTTCCATCCTTTATTTTTTATTATGTCTAATTTTAAAATAGACACATACTATTATTTGTATTTATAAAAAATATATACAAGCAAATGTCAAATGCATCTTTAAAATGAAGTATAAATTTGGTATAATTAATTTTAAATTCAAAAATTAGACAGCAAAATGTCATCGAAGTAATTTAAGGAGGGCTAGTTGTGGCTAAAAGAAAACAAGTACACGTTCCTATAGAAAAAATTCAAGAGCAAGATAGATTTATAGAAGCTATAGCTGAAACGACAAATAGATATTATGCGATACATGGAAGAAAACCTAGATATATGATACAAACTTTTGGGTGTCAAATGAATGAACATGACTCTGAAAAATTATGTGCAATGTTAGATAATATGGGATATATTCAAGGTTTAACAGCTGCAGAATGTGATTTAGTTATATACAATACTTGTGCAGTAAGAGAAAATGCTGAGTTAAAAGTATATGGAAACTTAGGGCAGTTAAAGTTTTTAAAAAGAAAGAATCCAGATTTAAAAATAGCTGTGTGTGGATGTATGATGCAACAAAGTCATGTTGTTGAAGAAATAAAAACTAAATATAAGCATGTTGATTTAGTTTTTGGGACACATAACTTATACAAATTCCCTGAATTATTAGCTAAATCTATGGATACTGAAAAAACTTTAATAGATGTTTGGGATGTAGATGGAGAAGTTGTAGAAGGGCTTAGAAGCAATAGAAAATTTGAGCTTAAAGCATTTGTAAACATAATGTATGGATGTAATAATTTCTGTACTTATTGTATAGTTCCTTACACAAGAGGTAGAGAAAGAAGTAGAACTCCAGAGGATATAATAAATGAAATAAAAGAATTAGTTGCTAATGGAACAAAAGAAATAACTTTACTTGGTCAAAATGTTGATTCTTATGGAAAGACTTTAGAAAATCCAATTAGATTTGATGAGCTTTTAAGAATGGTAAATGAAATAGAAGGAATAGAAAGAATAAGATTTATGACATCTCACCCTAAAGATATATCAGATGAAGTTATATATGCTATTAGAGATTGTGATAAAGTTTGTGAATTCTTACACTTACCAGTTCAATGTGGAAGTTCTAGATTACTTAAGATAATGAATAGACACTACACTAAGGAGTATTATTTAGAGATAATAGAAAAAGCTAAAAAGGAAGTTCCAGATATAGCATTTTCTACAGACCTAATGATAGGATTCCCTGGCGAAACAGAAGAAGATGTAGAGGACACTATAGACGTCGTAAGAAAAGTTAGATACGATGCAGCATTTACATTTATATACTCTAAGAGACAAGGAACTCCTGCGGCTAAAATGGAAAATCAAATTCCTGAAGAAATAAAACATGAAAGATTTAATAAAGTTTTAGCAGAAGTAAATAATATATGTGCAGAAATAAACAAATCATATGAAGGAAAAGTAGTTGAAGTTTTAGTTGAGGGAAAAAGTAAAACAGATGAAAATAAATTCACAGGAAGAACTAGACAGAATAAGTTAGTTAACTTTGAATCTGATGTTCAAGACATAATAGGAACTCTTGTGAATGTTAAGATATTAGATTCAAGAACATTCTCATTGAACGGAGTAATAGAAAAATAGGAAAATATTTTCAAAAAACAACCACAAAGGTTGTTTTTTTTTGTATAATATAAATGTAATATATAATATTAAATTATTGATTTTAAATAGATAGCCTATAAGTTTGATTAAAAAATTATACTTATAAGGGGAAACTTGAACTTCAAGTTGGCTAATATTTAAAATTAAAATATAAACTATTTGGCAGAATGGAGATAGAGATATGGGAAACAAAATTGTAAAAAAGAAACAGCTAACAGATAGTATTTATTTAATGGACATAGAAGCTCCAAGAGTAGCTAAAGCTTCTAAGCCAGGTCAATTTATCATTATAAAAAATGATGAAAAAGGGGAAAGAATACCTCTTACAATAGCTGATTATAATAATGAAGAAGGTACTGTAAGTATAGTGTTCCAAACAGTTGGAGCTAGTACTAAACAACTTGAAACTTTTGAAGAAGGCGATTACGTAGCTGACTTTGTTGGGCCACTAGGAATGCCTAGTGAGTTTGTCGAAGAAGATATAAATGAATTAAGAAATAAAAAAATAATATTTGTAGCTGGTGGAGTTGGAGCAGCTCCTGTATATCCTCAAGTTAAATGGCTTAAGGAAAACGGTATAGAGGCAGATGTTATAGTTGGATCTAGAACAAAAGATCTTTTAATATTTGAAGATGAGATGAAAAAAGTTGCCGGAAACCTTTATGTATGTACAGATGATGGTACATATGGATTTAACGGTAGAGTTACTGACTGTTTAAAAGACTTAGTTGAAAATCAAGGTAAAAAATATGATCAAGCAGTAGTTATAGGGCCTATGATAATGATGAAGTTTATGTGTATGCTAACTAAAGAGTTAAATATACCTACAACTGTAAGTTTAAATCCTATAATGGTAGATGGAACAGGTATGTGTGGAGCATGTAGAGTTAATGTTGGCGGAGAAATTAAATTTGCATGTGTAGATGGACCTGAATTTGATGGACATTTAGTTAACTTTGATGAGTCTATGAGAAGACAAGCTATGTACAAAACAGAAGAAGGTAGAGCTACGTTAAAAATAGAAGAAGGGGATACGCATCATCATGGCGGATGCGGATGTGGAGGTAATTAATCATGAGTAAAGTTAAAATACCTGTTAGACAACAAGAAGCTGAAGTTAGAGTTACAAACTTTGAAGAAGTTTGTTTAGGATATAATAAAGAAGAAGCAATGAAAGAGGCAAGTAGATGCTTAGAATGTAAAAAACCAAAGTGTGTATCAGGATGTCCTGTTGAAGTAAATATACCAGGATTTATTGGAAAATTAAAAGAAGGGGATATTGAAGGAGCTGCTAAGGTTATAGCAAAAGATAGCTCACTTCCAGCAGTTTGTGGAAGAGTTTGCCCTCAAGAAAATCAATGTGAAGGATTATGTGTGTTAGGAATAAAATCAGATGCTGTTTCAATAGGTAAATTAGAAAAATTTGTTGCTGATTACTCTAGAGAACAAAATTTTGATTTAGCAAAAACAGAAGAGCCTAACAATAGAAAGGTAGCTGTTATAGGTAGTGGACCTGCAGGACTTGCTTGTGCTGGTGATTTAGCTAAAATGGGATATGATGTAACTATATTTGAAGCTATGCATGAACCAGGAGGAGTTTTAACTTACGGAATACCAGAATTTAGATTACCTAAAGATGGTGTTGTTAAACCTGAGATAGAAAATATTAAAAGTTTAGGCGTTAAAATAGAAACTAATGTTATAATAGGTAGAACTATAACAATAGATGAGTTACTAAATGAAGAAGGATTTGAAGCTGTATTTGTAGGATCAGGAGCAGGACTTCCTAAGTTCATGGGAATACCAGGTGAAAATGCAAATGGTGTTTGTTCTGCAAATGAATTCTTAACAAGAGTTAACTTAATGAAGGCATACAAAGAAGACTATATGACACCTGTAAGAAGTGGTAAAAGTGTTGCTGTTATAGGTGGAGGAAATGTTGCTATGGATGCTGCGAGAACTGCGGCTAGATTAGGATCTAAAACTCATATAGTTTATAGAAGAAGTGAAGCAGAACTTCCTGCTAGATTAGAAGAAGTACACCATGCTAAAGAAGAAGGTGTAATATTTGATACTTTAACAAACCCAACTGAGATATTAGTTGATGAAAAAGGTGAAGTTAAAGGTATGGTATGTGTAAAAATGGAGCTAGGAGAACCTGATGCATCAGGAAGAAGAAGACCTAAAGTTATAGAAAATTCAGATTTTATAATGGAAGTAGATACAGTTATAATGGCACTTGGAACATCTCCAAACCCACTTATAACATCAACTACAAAAGGATTAGATATAAATAAATGGGAATGTATAGTAGCTGATGATAACGGAGTAACTTCTAGAGAAGGTGTTTTTGCTGGAGGAGATGCAGTTACAGGAGCTGCAACAGTTATATCTGCTATGGGAGCTGGTAGAAAAGCAGCAAAAGCTATAAATGAATATTTGAAAAATAAAGAAGTAAACGCTTGTACTTTATAACAATAAAGGACTCCATATTATATGGAGTCCTTTTTAGTTAAAATTTATTTAATTAAATTAAGAAAGTTTTCAAGTATTTTACCTGTTATGCCCCAAATAACATAATCATTATATTTATAGAATAAAGAGTCATAATTTCCTGATTTGAACTTATAATTTTCTTTGTTAGGTATTAAGTCATAGGGAAAATTTTTATTAGGAACTACTCTAACTTCATTTTTATATCGTAAAGGCTCATTTTCTAATAAATGAGATAAAGGAACTAAAAAAATATGGTCTACTTCATCTATGTTTGGATTTAGACTTTCTAAGTCGTGTATGAAGCCAACAAAAGTATGTATTATTATATCTGCAGGACTTAAAAATAAATCAAGTTCGCTTGCTATTTCTACATTGCTATCAATGGTACCTAGTTCTTCGCAAGTTTCTCTTATGCAAGCAGTAATTGGAGTTTCATTTTTTTCGATCATGCCTCCGGGAAAAGATATTTCATTTGGTTGAGACCTTAATGTCTTTGACCTAACTTCAAAGAGTATAAAGTCTTCATTATTTTTTTTTACTATAGGAATTAAAACAGAAGCTTTTTTCATATTTTGATGACCATTTATATATGGTTTATAATCTTTTAATAATTCTTTTAAATTACTATTCATTGCAAAAACCTCAACTCTCAGTTTAGATATATTAATATTATACTAGTCTAAGATAAATAATACACATAAAATATATTAAAAAAATATAAATTTTTACAAAAAATATATTTGGAATAAATATATAATTGAAAATGAACAATAATTAAAATAATATGACTAACTAAGAATTTTATGTATAATAATACTTAGGACAATATATAGTAAGGAGAAATAAGATGACAGAAGGTAGTAACGCAAAATTAATAGAAAAAATAATAGTAGAAAAAGATTTGAAATTATGTTTAAAAGATGAAAATAACTATATAGAGATACCTAAAGATATTATACATAATGACGAAATGGATATTTGTGATATAAATGATTTTATAAGGATATCACAAAATATAGAAAAACTTAAAGATAATATTATTAAATTATTATTTGAAAAAGAAAGTTACGTGAGTATTCATTCAATAGGAACTTTATTATTAAATATAAAATCAGAAGAAAAGATAGAAGATTTTCAAAAATATATTGATATAGATATAAACAGTTTAGAAGAAAAATTTAAATCATTGGCAGCGTATTTTGATATAAGTATAGAGGATATTTATGAATTAAAAGAAGCTGCAAAATTAGATTATATAAACAATTCTCAAAATAAAAATGAAGTTTTAGACAAATCATATGTAGATAATATATTATACAAAGTTAAAAACTCTAGAATGTACAGTCTTATAAAAAGGTCAAGGTATGGATCTATATCTAAAGAATATAATACGTTAGATTTAAATGAAATCACAGATTTAAATGACGAAGAAATAGGCGGAGAATATAACCCTATTTTAGTTATATACAAACCAGCTAAATATATAAGAGGAGAGTATATACTAGATGATTTAAATTATGTATATATAAAAAGACAACCATTAAATGCACTTATAAACCAAGAAAAATTAAATGAAAAAGGCAGAGATGGAATGGGTGCAATAACATACATAAAACTTAATCATGATTTGACAAATGAGAACTTGCAGGAAATATTAGCTGAATTATATGTAGATGGTCAAAAAAATAATATGTCATTTGAAAACATAAGACTTGCAGATATAAATTGCAATAAATTATGGCTAACAGCGGACAGGTTAAAAAAAGAGTTTAAAGAACTAAGATACTACAACAAAAATTTAACGCAAAAAATAAAAGATATATATGATTCTACAGGAGCTTACTATACACAGATAAGTGGTAAGTACATATTTAACACTAGAGAGTTTTTAAACTGTTACAAAGCTTATAAAAATAAAGATATAGCATTAAATAAAAAATAAGTAGCTAATGCTACTTATTTTTGCGCTTAAATAAACTATACTTATCAACTAATTGATTATAAAACATTAAGTTAGATAAAAATATTCTGCCTTGAGCGTAAAAATTTTTTTGAGCAACGGACAAAGTCGTTGGCGACATGAGCAAAGCGAATTTTTATACAACTTTATAGCCTGTTTTTTTACGCTCTTCCATAGTAGCATTCCATTTTGATAAAGTTTCTTCTTTAGATAAGCCTAAAAGTTTAGTTGGGTCATCGTATTTAACACCAAATGTTTCTACAGTCATATTTTCAATATATATTTTTTCAACAGCTCTATGTAAGAAAACCTCTAGCTCAGTTTCAACTTTACTTATTCTATCAACCTCATCCATTCCATCTACAACTCGTCCAAAGGTAGCAAAATTTTCATCAAGTTGAGGCGTGTCTTGAGTAACTATAAAAAAATGGCAACTTTCTGTATTATGCTCAAATCTACCATAACCAAGAGTTCCTCTAGTGAATTTTAAGTTATTATCTACTCCGTTAGATAAACATTCACTTTTTATACTATATCCTAAAACTCCTGTACCATTATTTTCTGGGCAACCACCTTGAATTAACTTATCATTTTCTACTCTCCAAAATGCTGTATTTTTATAAAACCCCTTATGTATAAGACTTATAAAGTTTTTTACAGATTCAGGAGCTTCATTTGGAAAAAGTTCTATTTTTATAGATTTTCCATCTTTTATTTTCATAGTAACAATTGGATTTTTCATATAAATTACCACCTTAAAATTAATATTATATAAATTATATCATACAGGAAGAAAAAGGTTTTCTTTTTTAGTAATAATATCATTGTAATCTTAATATTAAAGATAATAAGCACTACTTAATATTAAGGAGGAGAATTATGGATTTAAAAGATAGCAAAACTGTAAAAAACCTAATGGTAGCATTTGCTGGAGAGTCTCAGGCTACAGCTAAATATAATTACTATGCAAATCAAGCAAAAAAAGAAGGATATAATAAGATAGCTCAATACTTTGAGGAAACTGCGAATAATGAGATGGCACATGCAAAAATATGGTTTAAATTAATTAATAATGGAATACACTCTACGAAAAATAATTTAATTGACTCAGCTGAAGGAGAAAATTATGAATGGACAGATATGTATTATAAATTTGCAAAAGAAGCTCAAGAAGAAGGATTTGATGATATAGCGTATCTTTTTAAGTCTGTTGGTAAAATTGAAAAACAGCATGAGGAAAGATATTTAGATCTTATAAAAAACTTAGATGATAAGAGTGTATTTAAGAAGGAAGAAGAGGTTACATGGAGATGTATGAATTGTGGACATATTCATAATGGGAAAAAAGCATTAGAAATATGCCCTGTATGTTCACATCCAAAATCTTTTTTCGAAATTAAATGTGATTGCATATAAAACTAAAACTATAATTTGGAGGATTCAATGATTTTAATAAAAAATGGAAAAATTATAACTATGACCGGAGAAAACTATGAAAATGGATGTGTACTTATAGATGATGGGAAAATAATAAATGTTGATAAATATATAAGTGAATTAGATATTATGGAAGTTATAGATGCCCAAGGTGGATGGGTGATGCCAGGGATTATAGAAGCTCATTGCCACATAGGATTAAGTGAAGAAGGTATAAGATTTGAAGGTGACGATATAAATGAAGCAACAACACCGATTACAGCGCACTTAAGAGCAATAGATGCAATAAATCCTTTAGATGATGCATTTAAGGATGCTATAGAAGGAGGAATAACCTCTGTTATGACAGGCCAAGGAAGTGCTAATGTATGTGGAGGTAAATTTACTTTTATAAAAACGAGTGGAACATCTATAGACGATATGATTGTAAAAGAGGACGCAGCTATGAAAGTTGCATTTGGGGAAAACCCTAAAAGAGTGTATTCATCGAAAAGTATATCTCCATCCACGAGAATGTCTACGGCTGCAATTTTAAGAGAAGCTTTAACTAATGCTTTGAATTATAAAAACAAGAAAGAAATAGCTAAACAAAAAGGTGAACATTTTGATATTGATTTAAAACAAGAATGTTTCATGGATGTTTTAAACAAGAAAATACCATTAAAAGCGCATGCTCACAGAGCAGATGATATACTTACAGCCATTAGGATTGCAAAAGAGTTTGATTTAGATATGACATTAGATCATTGTACAGAAGGACATCTTATTGCACAATACATAAAAAATTCCGGTTTTAGTGCGATTGTTGGGCCTAGCTTAACTAATAGAAGTAAAGTAGAACTTAAAAATAGAACATTTGAAACAGCTGGAAAATTAAACAAAAATGGAGTTCAAGTTGCAATAACAACAGACCATCCAGTGATACCTATTCAGTACTTGCCAATATGTGCAGGATTTGCAGCTAAGAAAGGATTAGGAATAGATGAAGCGCTTAAAGCTATAACTATAAATGCGGCTAAAATTTGTGGAGTTGATGACCGATTAGGAAGTATTGAAGCTGGAAAAGATGCAGACATAGCTATATTTACAGGGAACCCTATGGAAGTGTTTACAGAAACTTTATACACAATAATAGATGGAAATATAGTTTATTCTAAAAGTTAATTTAAATAAAAAAGAAAGTGAAAGATAAAATTTATTCACTTTCTTTTTTATTTGAATTTAAAGATGGATTATATTGAAAGAAAATGGGGATTAAAATTGTGTAACTAATAGCTTATTTGTTAATAAAATATATTAAAGTGGAGGGGGATATTAATGATATTAAAAAAATATGTATCGACAATGACACTTATTACATTAATGACGTCATCGATCTTAGTAGGATGTAGTAGTCAAGATGAGAATAAAATTATAAATTCTAGTGAATTATTGAAAAATAAAGATGCAAGACTTGCAATATCTATGGCGGTTGATAAAAGTGAAATAACTAGTGTGATTTTGAATAATGGATCAAACCCAGTAAATTATTATACACCAGAGGGGTTAGCTATAAATGATGAAGGTAAAGATTATAGAGAAATCGCTGGTAATATGGGCAGTGGGTATGATTTGAAAGAAGCAAAAGAACATTGGGAAAAAGCAAAGAAGGAATTGAATTTTGATAAAGTTACAATAGAAGTTTTAACATCAGACGTTGAAAGTAGTAAGAGAGTAGGAGAATTTTTTCAAAGTCAATTACAAAAAAATCTAGATGGAATGACAGTAGAGATAAAGCAAGTGCCATTTAAGCAAAAGCAACAATTAGAAGCACAAGGAGATTATGATTTAGTTTATAGCTCTTGGGTTGCTGACTATCCAGATCCATTAACATTCTTAGAGACGTTTACTACTACTGGAAAATTTGGAGTAAATAGTGGATATGATAGTAAAGACTATAATTCTTTGATAGAAGAAGGAAAAACTTCATCAAATATTAATGATAGTTGGAAAAAATATGCTAAAGCAGAAGAACTTTTATTGAGTGATGCATTTATAATGCCTCTTTTCCAAAGTAGTAGTGCTTATATACAAAAACCTTATGTAGATGGAATAACTATAATTCCATACGGAGCAAAATACGCTTATAAGTGGGCAAATGCAGAAGGAAGAAATGAATTAAATTTAACAAGTACTTCAGATATACCTTCTTTAGATATGAGTAGATCTACAGATTCATTATCATTTAGTGCTGCAAATAATGTTATGGAAGGACTTGTAAGAGTAGACAATGATGGTAAGGTAGTTGAAGGTATTGCTAAGAGTTGGGAAGCATCAGAAGATAAGAAAACTTGGACTTTTAATTTAAGAGAAGACTCTAAGTGGAGCAATGGAGATAAAGTAACTGCTAATGACTTTGAATATGCTTTTAAAAGAACCTTAAATCCAGAAACTGCGTCTCAATATGGATTTATAATGTATGATATTATTGGAGCTCAAGATTACAATATAGGAAAAACTAAAGAAGCTAAAGGCGTAGGTGTTAAAGCATTAGATGATTATACATTAGAAATAAAACTTAATAGACCAGTTAGTTATTTTGACAGGTTGATGGCATTTCCAGTATTTTTCCCACAAAATGAAAAGTTTGTAGAAGATCAAGGGGATAAATATGGAACAACTAAAGAATCTACATTATATAATGGACCATTTACTTTAACTAAGTGGAAATTAGATGATGTTTATATAATGGCTAAAAATAAAAATTACTGGGATGAAAATAGTGTTAAATTAGAGTCTGTAAACACGAAAATTGTAAAAGAAGGATCAGCTGATATAAATTTATATGAAAATGGAGATATTGACTTCGTAGGAATAACAAATGAATTTATTGATAAATATAAAGATACGGATGAGTTTAGTACTAGTAAAAATGCAACAACATTTTTTATGCTTATAAATGGAAATAAAGAATAAAAGCAAACAAACCTATTCATTTGAATAGGTTTGTTTGTTTTATAAAAATAATATATAAGAGGTAAAAATTATCTCCCCTAGAAACAAAAATACTAGGGGAAATAGTATTTTTATTTAACTAGCAACTGCTGTTTTCTCTATGCTTTTTACAATAATCGCAGTTACATCCACAGTGACAATCACAATTTTCTTTTTCTGAACAACCATTATTTTTTTCTACACAATTATTATCTGGATCTATCTTATCTACATCTTTGCAAACATACTTTTCATCGTGAGTATCCTTTGTATCATAATGATATACATTATATTCATAGTAATGATCAGTTATATGATTGCAATCAGTTATATAGTAGTGGTTACATTTTTCATAGTAATTATCATAGAAGTTTTCATTTACAACAAAATAATCTTTTCCATCTAAGCATGTATAACTTTTATAATGGTTTGTAGAACTTACAGTTTTTTTACCACTGCAAGGAGTGATATTTGAATTATTGTTGTTACCGCATGAAGAGTTATTGCAATTATAGTAATATTTTTTACATTTATTAGGTTTTTTAAATCCGCATTTTTTATTTGATTTACACCATAAACCCATAAATATTACCTCTCTTATAATTATTTTATATAGTAAATTAAAAGGTAAAATAAAGTTGAAATTTATTTAATACATATATTAAAATTTACTATAATAGATTATATGACAAATATTTATAAATGGTGATATATTATATAGCTAATTTAAAAATTGAAAAGATATGAATATAGATATAAGTATAAACACCCAAATATGATATAATATGTAGAATGTAAAGGAGGCAAAGAGTATGAATATAGATAGAAGTAAATTAACTCCTATGATGAGACAGTACTTTGAAGTTAAAAATAGATATAATGATTGCATAATGTTTTTTAGGCTTGGAGATTTTTATGAAATGTTTTTTGAAGATGCGATAGTAGCTTCGAAAACTTTAGAAATAGCACTTACAGGAAGAGAATGTGGTATGGATGAAAGAGCACCTATGTGTGGGATACCATTTCATTCTTCACAAAACTATATATCAAAATTAGTTGAAAACGGATATAAAGTAGCAATATGTGAACAAGTTGAAGATGTAAATGCTTCAAAAGGAATAGTAAAGAGAGATGTAGTAAGAGTAATAACTCCAGGTACAGTACTTGAGGGAGCTTTATTAGAGAATAAGAAAAATAATTATCTATTGGCCATGTACACTGATGGTGATAAAATAGGTATTTCATATACAGATATAAGTACAGGAGAAGTTAATGCAACATATTTAAGTGAAGAAAAATTAGTAGAAGAAATAGCTAAAATTCATCCTACTGAGATAATAGCAAATGATTTAAATACCGTTGAAAAAATAAGAAATATAGCTACTTTAAGTAATATATATATAAATGAAAATTTTGATGAAAGTTATTTAGATGAAAACATATTAAGTAAATATTTTTCAACTGAGTATTTAAAAAACTTAAAATTAGATGAGTTGGGGCTTATATCATCTAGTTTATGCATTATATTAAATTATATTTATAATACCCAAAAACAAATAACTTCTAATATAAATAATATAAATATATATAACTCACAAGAGTATATGGTTTTAGATATGTTTACAAGAAGTAACTTAGAATTAACATCTACTATAAGAGGAAATGCAAAGAAGGGATCACTTCTTCATGTTTTAGATAAAACATCTACTGCCATGGGTGGAAGAATGCTTAGAAAATATGTAGAAGAACCGCTGGTAAATAAACTACGAATTGAAAAAAGACTTAATGTTATTGAAGAGTTAAAAGATGACTTTATGTTAAGGGAAGACCTAATTGAAACTCTGAAAAATGTATATGATATAGAAAGAATTTGTGGGAAAATTGCATTTGAAAAAGTTACACCTAAAGAAATGATACATTTAAAAAATTCTATAGAAAAATTACCAGAACTTAAAAAAATTATAAATTTATCAAATGCAAGCATTCTTAAAAGGTACATTTCAGATATGGATGATCTAAATGATATATATGATTTAATAGAT
>NZ_JAWDJM010000005.1:0-3503 GCF_032465715.1 Paraclostridium sp. MRS3W1
GTTTTGTGTCAGATATTTAAATGTTTTTTATTTTGTTTTTATGTTACAATATATACTATAATGTTTCTTATTGGAGGATAAAGATGAGCTTTGCATTTATAAGAAAAAGAAGTAAAAATTACATAGTATATTTAGAATATAAAGACCCATCAAGCAATAAAAAAATTCAAAAAAATATGGGTTCATACGATAAAAAAAGAGATGCTTCCAAGAAGCTCGCAGAGATAAAAGATAGCATATATAACGAAGATTTATTACTTCCAAATGCTATGACTTTTGATATATTCTTAAAAGATTTTTTAGAAAAATATAAGATAAATTTATCGATAACAACCTATAATTGTTACACAAGAATATGCAATAAATATATAATTCCCATGCTAGGAAAATATAAAATTGAAGATCTTCGCCCAATACATATACAAAATTACATAGATGACTTAGTTGGAATTTTAAGTCCACAGACAATAAAAATACATATAAATATATTAAAACTTGCTACAAAAAAAGCCTATAGATTAAAGTTAATAAGAGAAAATATTGTAGAATATGTAGAAGTTCCTAAGGTTAAAAAATTCAAAAATAACATATATAATAAGCAAGACATGCAAAAACTATTAGAAAAATGTACAGGAACTTCTTTAGAATTACCTATCTTTATAGCCAGCGGATTAGGTCTTAGAATATCAGAAATACTAGGTCTAACATGGAATAATTTAGATTTTAATAATAATTCTGTTACAGTAGAAAAGATAACTGTAAGAAATAACGGGGAAGTAATTTTAAAAGATCCTAAGACAGAAAGTTCTATAAGAACAATTTCTGCTCCAACAGAGCTTATGAATAAGTTAAAAAATTTTAAAAAAGAACAAATCGAATTGAAGCTTCAAGGTAAAATAAAAAACGAAAAAAACTTATTGTTCTTTGATAAAAACGAAAATCCTATAGCTCAAGATGTGTTAAGCAAAAAATTTAGCAGATTTTTAAGTGAACATAATTTGGAACATATACGATTCCATGATTTACGTCACTCTCACGTTACGCTTTTAATAAACTCAAAAGTTCCTATAAGAGTTATTTCTGAAAGAGTCGGACATTCAAATATAAATACAACCTTGAATATTTACTCTCATGTGCTCAAAGAAATGGATAAAGAAGCTAGCGATAAAATATCAGAAGCTTTATTTAATTTAGGATAAAATAGCAAAAAAATAGACCTTTATATTTAAGATATAAGAGGTCTATTTTTTATTTTTATATATTTACATTATATAAAAGCATTAACTGCTTAAAATCTAAATAAAAGCTTTTATCTAAATTAAAAGTTATAAAATCAAAATACAGTTTAAAATAATAATATTATGTAAACTTATATCTATTTTAAATAAATACAGATACAAAATCCTTTATAATATTTATTAATTTTGATGAATCCTCTATGTAAGGAGTATGTCTTCCATTTATAGTTTTGATTATGCTATTTTTAAATTCAAAACTTTCGTGATGATCTATTCCTACTGCATAGTCTTCACTTCCTGTTATTATTAAAGTCGGAATGTTTATACTTTTAGTTAAATAGGTATAATCTATAAAATAGTTTTTATTTTCAAATGCAAGCTCAGACATTTTCGTGTTTAAAATTTCTTTATCTAAATTTTCTAGCTTCTCATAGTTACTTATATTTTTAAATTGAAGCATATAATACATATTATATCTAACTAAATTAAAAACTACTTTTTTCCAAATACATATTAAGTTTTGTAAGTTTGTATCACAGTCAATCTGATCTACACCCAAAAGATTACACCCTTCTTTTATTTGGCTTTTTAAAGCTTCTTTAAAATCTAGAGTACAGTTTATTAGTATAATACCTTCTAGATTTTTTCCATATTTGCTTGCATATGAAGTTGCTATAATTCCACCAAATGAATGTGCAATTATTATAAATTTTTGTATGTTAAGCTTCACTCTAACTTCTTCTATATCCTCAACTAATCTATCAATAGAATAATCCGAGTTATATTCACCTTCAGATCTACCACAACCTCTTTGGTCTAAATACGTTATATTAAACATGTCATTCATATGAATGCCACAAAACTTTTCGAAATCTTTACTCCAAGCACCAGGTCCTCCATGTACATATATACAGTCTAAGCCCTCCCCTTCTCTATTTACATAAAGATTTATATTATCATTAGTTTTTATATACATAATCTCCTCCAATTAATTAATGTATTTACATTATAGCAAAATTCAAATACTAAAGCATTTTTTTAGATTTAAATATCATTATCCCTAGTGCCAATATTAAAAACATAAATCCTATTGTACAATAGTATCCAAAACGCCATTGAAGAAAAGGCATGAAAGTAAAGTTCATTCCATATATACCTGTTATTATAGTAAGTGGAGCTGAAATAGCTGTAAGTAATGTTAATTTAGTTATTAAACTATTAGTTTTTTCAGCTACTTGTGAAGAGTATATATCCAACAACTTATCTGCTAATTCTCTAGTAGAAATAGCAAAATTGTACAACTTATCTATACCAAAATCGATACTTTGTAAATTTTCAAGATTATGTTTTTTTATATCTGAATATGTTAAATATCGTATATTCTCTTTTAATATTCTATCTCCTATATAAAGTAATGGCCTAGTGTTTTTAACTACAGTCCTAGTTAAATTTCTAATATCACTAATTTCATGAAAATATTGATCTCTAACCCCTTGTAGCATTTTATCTTCTAACTCCAATATCATATCTTCTAATTTCTCTAAGCTTTCAAAGCTATTTACTATTATTTCTTTGAAAATTAAATAATTTATTTTAAATAGTGCTACAATTGGGTTTTCATCTACTTTAAAGTTATCTTTCATCATTTTTAAAATGTATTTATATATGAATGTATCTTTGTCACTTACTACAAGAATGTAATTATCAGCTAAATATATGTTTATTTCACTTATGATAGCTTTATTGTTTATAAGTTCAAATATATTTAAGCTTAAAAAATCATAGTTATCAAACAAATCTAATCGTATGCTATCATCAAAGTCTAAACAATCTTTAAATGTTATTTCATCTATATCTAAAATAGATTTTATTTTATTTAGTTCGTAAGGTGTTGACAATATCAAGTAGCATTCATTACTATCATAAAAATCATCCTTAAATTGATTTAAATGATTATGTGTATTTAAATTAAGTATATTCATTAACTTCACTCCAAACCTGTTATAAATATATTATGTATATAAATTAAATATTAATTCATTGCATAAATACTTTATTTATTATCTATAATTTAGTAATGGTAGTTTCGGTCTAACAGAACATTTGTTCTGTAAACCCAAAACTAAAACTAGTCAATTTATTGCAAATATAAGCTGTTTCAAAATGTATGTTAATGTAATTGATTGATATATATTAATTTTAGTTTTTAAAGGTATTTAAATTGAATTTAATGCACTTTTAAAGAAAAATTCATAAAATTTGTTT
>NZ_JAWDJM010000006.1:0-50338 GCF_032465715.1 Paraclostridium sp. MRS3W1
AACTAAATATCAACCACTTTTTGTTGTACGAAAATATAAAAGAATTACGCTTGTACGGGATGAGTTAAATGATAAGAAAAGATGTTTTGAATGATCCTTGTGCTACAAACTAAGTATCAAGCGCTTTTTTGATGTGTAAAATATAGAAGAATTACGCTTAAATAAAAATAAATAAAAAAAATTTAAAAATAATGTATATAAATCTTAGAATGGGACATTATATAAGTATAAATAAATACTCAATCTCCCCCATTTAAGAGGTCTCTATCCCCCATAGAGGCCTCATTTTTTTATAACTGTTTGTAAAAAAAATTTAACAAAAAACATGTTGTATATTGCTATTTTTACGTATAGTATAATTAGTATATAAGAAAAGTCTTATACATTACTAAGATATACCAGGGGGGGATTTATATGGAGTTTTATGATACACATAGACTTGTTAAAAGTGAAGATTTAAATCACCATGGGACATTATTTGCAGGAAGGATGACAGAGTGGTTTGTTGAGAGTTGTTTTATAACAGTAGCAAATGAATATGGACATCCTGAAAATTTAGTTTGTTTAAAAGTACATGAAGTTAAATTTACAAAACCTATAAAAAAAGGTGATATTATAAAAATAAAATCAGCAATTGTATATGCTGGTAAAACTAGTTTGACTGTTTATGGAAAAGTTATTAGAGATGGAAGTATTATAGTTGAAGGATTTTTAACTTTTGTATGTGTAGATGAAAATGGAGCTAAGATGCCTCATAATATAGTACTAGAAGAACCAACAAACGAGGAAGATTTAAAGATTTTAGAACAAGTTAAAAATTTAAGAAAATAATTTACATAAATAAAAAGAGATATCTTTATAAAAAGATATCTCTTTTTATTTATGTAAATTTTAGTTAATGAAAATTTATTTATAACCTATAAAATTATCTATAAAATAGTAATATTTTTATTTAAAAAGATTTTTAAACAATAGACAAAGCTGCTTAGATAATGGGTAAATTAGTTTATGGAGTATATATTTAAAACTTTAAATTTAGGAATATTAAGTAATTTCCATAAACATTATCTCAAACGAAGTAAATTTTTAAATAAAAATATTTAAAATACTTTAAATAAGAGAATATTAATATAGAGTGAAAAAAATTAAAAACCTATGTTATAATTAAGATATTATAATGTGAACTAATGTTCGGTTAGGAGTGGATATTGTGGAATTTAAAATTCAATCGGAATATAAGCCTACGGGTGACCAACCTGAAGCTATAGATAAAATTACAGATGCTTTAAATAGAAATGAAAAGTTCAGTACATTACTTGGAGTTACGGGATCAGGAAAGACTTTTACCATGGCTAATATAATAAAAAATGTAAATAAGCCTACTTTAATAATAGCTCATAATAAAACCTTAGCAGCGCAACTTTATAGTGAGTTTAAAGAATTTTTCCCAGAGAATGCGGTTGAGTATTTTGTAAGTTATTATGATTATTATCAACCTGAGGCCTATGTAGCACATAGTGATACGTATATAGAAAAAGATGCAAGTATAAATGATGAGATAGATAAATTACGACATTCAGCAACTGCTGCAGTTTTAGAAAGAAGAGATTGTATAATAATTTCTTCTGTATCATGTATATATGGATTAGGGGATCCAGAAGATTATAAAAAACTTATGGTTTCTTTAAGACCAGGTATGGAGAAAGATAGAGATGAAATTATAAAAAAATTAATAGAGATACAATATGAAAGAAATGATGTTAATTTCACACGTGGAACTTTTAGAGTTAGAGGTGATATTCTAGAGATATTCCCAGCTAATACAGATGAAAGAGCTATTAGAATAGAATTTTTTGGAGATGAAATAGATAGAATAACAGAGATAGACTATTTAACAGGAAAACTTGTAGGGCTTAGAAATCATGTAGTTATATTCCCGGCATCTCACTATGTTACAACACCAGAAAGAATAGATAAAGCAATAATTGACATTCAAAAAGAATTGAAAGATAGAGTAGATTATTTTAAAGAAAATGATAAATTAGTTGAAGCACAAAGAATAGACCAAAGAACTAGATATGATATAGAAATGTTAAAAGAGATAGGATTCTGCCAGGGGATAGAAAATTATTCTAGACATATAACAGGAAGAGAACCGGGAGAAAAACCATATACATTAATGGACTTCTTCCCAGATGACTTTTTAATCATAGTTGATGAATCTCACGTAACAGTTCCTCAAGTAAGAGGTATGTATGCAGGTGATAGATCAAGAAAATTGTCTCTTATAGATAATGGTTTTAGATTACCTTCAGCTTATGATAATAGACCTTTAAACTTTAATGAATTTGAGGAGAATATAAATCAAATACTATTTGTAACTGCAACTCCAGGACCTTATGAAATTGAACATTCAACTACAATAGCAGAACAAATAATAAGACCAACTGGACTTTTAGATCCAATAATTGAAGTAAGACCTATAAATAATCAAATTGATAATTTAGTTGGAGAAATAAACTCTATTACAGAAAAAGGAGAAAGAGTTCTTATAACTACTTTAACTAAAAAGATGAGTGAGGATTTAACTAATTACCTTAAAGATATAGGGATTAAAGTTAAATACTTGCATTCAGATATAGATACATTAGAAAGAATAGAAATAATAAGAGATCTAAGATTAGGTAAGTTTGATGTCTTAGTGGGTATAAACTTATTAAGAGAAGGTTTAGATATACCAGAAGTTTCGCTAGTTGCAATACTAGATGCAGATAAAGAAGGTTTCTTAAGATCAGAAACTTCTCTTATACAAACTATAGGTAGAGCAGCTAGAAACTCAAATGGAAAAGTTATAATGTATGCAGACAAGATAACTAGATCTATGCAAAGTGCTATAGAAGAGACAAAGAGAAGAAGAGAAATACAGATGCATTATAATGAGGTTAATAATATTGTTCCGACAACAATCCAAAAAGGAATAAGAAAAGGAATAGAAGCAACAGTTGTTGCAGATGAAGAAGCTGTTTATGGAGATATAAATGAAAATAACGAAGATAGTATAAGAGAATCAATAGAAAATCTTAAAGTAGAAATGATGGAAGCTGCACAAAATCTTCAATTTGAGAGAGCAGCACAATTAAGAGATAAGATAAAAGAATTAGAAGATAAATTAAATTAATTACTTATAAAGTTGAGTATGAAAGGAAAAAACATATGAATGATAAAATTATAATAAAAGGAGCTAAAGAGCATAATTTAAAAAATGTAGATTTAACTTTGCCTAGAGATAAATTTATTGTTTTTACTGGTCTTTCAGGATCGGGAAAATCATCTTTAGCTTTTGACACTATATATGCAGAAGGACAAAGGAGATACGTAGAGAGTCTATCTGCATATGCTAGACAATTCTTAGGTCAAATGGAAAAACCTAATGTAGAGTATATTGAAGGATTATCACCAGCTATATCAATAGATCAGAAAACAACATCAAAAAATCCTCGTTCTACAGTAGGTACAGTAACAGAAATATATGATTATTTAAGACTACTATTTGCAAGAGTCGGAGAAGTATATTGTCCAACTTGTGGAAAAAAGATAAGTCAAATGACAGTACAAGAAATAGTAGATAAGATGATGGATTTCCCAGAAAGAACTAAGTTACAAATATTATCACCTGTAGTTAGAGGTCAAAAGGGAACGCATAAGAAAGTTATTGAAAACATAAAAAAAGAGGGATTTGTAAGATTAAGAGTAGATGGAACTAATTATGAAGTTACAGATGAAATAGATTTAAATAAAAACCAAAAACATAATATAGAGGTAGTAGTTGATAGAATTGTGATGAAAGATGGTATAGAAAATAGATTAGCTGATTCTATAGAAACTGCTGTAAAACTATCTGAAGGTTTAGTTATAGCTCAAATAATAGATGGGGAAGAAATTCTTTATTCAACTAAATTTGCATGCCCAGAACATGGTATAGGAATAGAAGAATTATCTCCTAGAATGTTCTCTTTCAACAGTCCTTTTGGAGCTTGTGACACATGTAATGGATTAGGTGAGAGTAAAGAGGTTGATCCAGATCTAGTAGTTCCAAATAAAGAACTTTCTATAAAACAAGGGGCTATAGCTGCTTGGGGTTCAGTTGGAACTAATGATGATACTTACTATAGTAAAATGGTAAAGAGTTTAGCTGAAAAATTTAATGTGGATTTAGCTACTCCATTTAAAGATTTACCTGAAGAATTTGTTCAAGAGCTACTTTACGGACATGATAATGTTATGGTTGAATTTGTATATGAATCAAAGTATGGAGGAAATAGATTATACAAAGCTCCATTTGAAGGTGTAATAGTAAACTTAGAGAGAAGATATAGAGAAACAAACTCAGAACATTCTAGAGAAAAAATAGAAGAGTTTATGGGAGAAAGACCTTGTCCTAAGTGTAAAGGAAATAGATTAAGAAAAGAAGTTTTATCTGTATTAGTAGATAATAAAAATATAATGGAAGTAACTGATTACTCAGTTAATGAGCTTATAGAATATATTGAAAATATAAACCTAACAGAGAAGCAAAAGTTTATAGCTCATGAGATTTTAAAGGAAATAAAAGCTAGAGCATCATTCTTAAGAGATGTTGGACTAGATTATTTAAACTTATCTAGAAAAGCTGGTACATTATCAGGAGGAGAAGCTCAACGTATTAGATTAGCGACACAAATTGGTTCAGCTCTTGTAGGAGTATTATATGTTTTAGATGAGCCTAGTATAGGATTACACCAAAGAGATAATGACAGATTAATAAAAACTTTAAGACATTTAACTGATATAGGAAATACTCTTATAGTTGTAGAACATGATGAAGATACAATGAGAGAAGCTGATTATATAGTAGATATAGGGCCAGGAGCAGGAGTTCATGGTGGAGAAATAGTAGCAGAAGGAAATCTTGATGAAATACTTAGAAATCCTAATTCATTAACAGGACAATATTTAAGTGGCAAAAAGATTATACCAATACCTGAAACTACAAGAGAAGGAAATGGGAATTTCATAGAGGTAGTTAAAGCATCAGAAAATAACTTGAAAAATATAAATGCTAAAATTCCATTAGGAAAGTTTACTTGTATTACAGGTGTATCTGGATCAGGAAAAAGTACATTAATTAATGATATTTTATACAAAGGGATAGCTACAAAAGTTAACAGATTAAGAGATAAGCCAGGTAAACATAAAGAGATAAAAGGAATAGAAAATATAGATAAAATAATAAATATAGATCAAAGTCCAATAGGAAGAACTCCGCGTTCAAATCCTGCAACTTATACAGGCGTATTTGATTTAATAAGAGATTTATTTGCATCGACTAATGAAGCTAAAGCTAGAGGATATCAAAAAGGAAGATTCAGTTTTAATGTTAAAGGTGGAAGATGTGAAGCTTGTAAAGGTGATGGGATAATAAAAATAGAAATGCATTTCTTACCGGATGTTTATGTTCCTTGTGAAATATGTAAGGGAGAAAGATACAACAGAGAAACTCTTCAAGTTAAATATAAAGATAAAACAATATCAGATGTTTTAGATATGAATGTTGAAGAAGCTTCTGCTTTCTTTGAGAACATACCAACAATAAAAAGAAAACTAGATACTCTTATGGATGTTGGGCTTTCATATATAAAATTAGGACAACCATCGACTCAATTATCAGGAGGAGAAGCTCAACGTATTAAACTAGCAACAGAGTTAAGTAAAAGAGCTACAGGAAAAACTTTATATATATTAGATGAGCCAACGACAGGACTTCATATGGCTGATGTAGATAAATTAATAACTGTACTGCAAAGGCTAGCAGATACAGGAAATACTATAGTTGTTATAGAACATAATTTAGATGTTATAAAAACATGTGATTATATAATAGATCTTGGACCAGAAGGTGGAGATAAGGGTGGAAAAATAATTGCAACAGGAACACCAGAAGAAGTTTCTAAAAAGCCAGGTTCATATACAGGGTTATTCTTAAAAAAATACTTTGAGAAATAAAATAAAGGAGATGTCTTAAATTTAAGACATCTCCTTTTTAAATTTAATTAGTTAGTAGCTTCTCGATCAGCTAAATCTTTTTCATATTTTTCCATTTCAGGATCAGAACCGAAAATAAAATGCCCTGGTCTTATTTCAACCCATTTAGGTTTATGTTCAGAATAATCATGAACACTAGGATCATATTTTATACGAACTCTATGTCTTTCATGCTCTGGATCTGGAAGCGGTATAGCTGATAACAATGATTTTGTATAAGGGTGTAGAGGATTAGCATAAAGTTCTTCAGAAGTAGTTAACTCAACTAATCTTCCGTGATGCATAACTCCAATACGATCACTTATATATTTAACCATTGAAAGGTCATGAGCTATAAATAAATAAGTTAATCCTTTTTCTTTTTGCAACTTTCTAAGTAAGTTAACAACTTGAGCTTGGATAGAAACATCAAGAGCAGATATAGGTTCGTCAGCTATTATAAACTTAGGTTCTATAGCTAATGAACGGGCTATACCTATACGCTGTCTTTGCCCTCCAGAGAACTCATGAGGATATCTTCCTGCATGTTGTTCATTTAATCCAACAGTTCTTAATAATTCGTAAACAGTCTTAGTTCTTTCCTCCTTTGTTTTACATAATCCATGTATATCAAGACCTTCAGCTATTATATCCATAACGGTCATACGAGGATTAAGGCAAGCCATAGGATCTTGGAATATCATTTGCATATTTTTATTTACAAAAGATTTAATATTTTTATCTAATTTTTTACTTGATATATTTTTACCATCAAATACTATTTCACCAGCAGTAGGGTCATATAATCTTATTATAGCTCTACCAGTAGTAGATTTACCAGAACCAGACTCTCCAACAAGACCAAAAGTTTCACCTTCATAAATATGAAAACTTATATCATCAACAGCTTTTACAACTGTACTTTTGTCTATTGGAAAGTATTGCTTAAGATTTTTAACTTCTAATAGTTTTTTCTTAGTCATTTGAAGACACCTTCTTTCTTCCTATACTTGCAGGTCTTTCTATTTTAGGAGCTAAAGGGTGTAATAACCATGTAGCAGCACTATGAGTTTCACTTATTTTAAACATAGGAGGCTCTGCAACAAAATCTATTTTAAGAGCATTTGTATTACGTAAGGCAAAAGCATCACCCTCAGGCGGATTCATTAAATCTGGAGGTGTACCTGGTATATTATATAAATCATTTTCACCAACATCTAAACTAGGCATAGAAGCTAATAGCCCCCAAGTATATGGATGTTGAGGATTATAGAATACATCATCAGAAGTACCGACTTCTATTATTTTACCAGCGTACATAACAGCAACTCTATCTGCCATATTTGCAACAACACCAAGGTCATGAGTTATAAATATAACAGCAACTCCAGTTTTCTTTTGAATATCTTTTATAAGCTCTAGTATTTGAGCTTGTATAGTAACATCAAGAGCTGTAGTAGGCTCATCCGCTATAAGGATTTTAGGATTACAAGCAAGAGCAATTGCTATAACTATACGTTGACGCATACCACCTGAGAATTGATGCGGATATTGTTTCGCTCTCTTTTCAGGGAAAGGTATACCAACAAGGTCTATAAGTTCAATGGCTTTTTTCATTGCTTCATCTTTAGATAATCCTTGATGTTTTATTATACCTTCTGCTATTTGCTTACCAATAGTAGTAGTAGGATTTAATGAAGTCATAGGGTCTTGGAATATCATTGCTATATCTTTACCCCTTATAGATTCCATTTCTTTTTCTGGTAATTTTGCTAAATTTTTTCCGTTAAATAAAATTTCGCCTTCTTTTATAATAGCATTTGAAGACATTATTCTCATAATAGTTTTACAGGCAACAGATTTACCAGAACCTGATTCTCCAACTATCGCGAGAGTTTCTCCTTTATGTAGATCAAAAGTAACATTTCTTACGGCTTGAACTTCACCACCAAAAGTTTTGAAGTGAACCTTTAAATTCTTAACTTGTAACAATTTTTCTTTTTCCACAAAACTCATCCCCTTTCTAACTATTGATTACGCATTTTAGGGTCAACAGCATCCCTTAATCCATCAGCAAGTAAGTTTAAACTAAATATTAATAAACATATTACCATTGAAGGTATGAACATCATATATGGATTTGTTTGTAACTGTTTAAATCCATCGTTTATCAATACTCCTAATGATGCATATGGAGGTTGCAGTCCTAATCCTATAAAACTTAAGAATGCTTCATAGAATATAGCAGAAGGTAATGAGAACATCATCATAACAACTACAGGACCTATTATATTAGGGAATAAGTGTTTCACAATTATCTTCTTATCAGATGCACCTAATGTTCTAGAAGCTAAAACGAACTCTTGATTCTTAATTCTAAGAACGTGAGAACGAACTATTCTAGACATTCCGGTCCATCCGGAAATAGCCATTGCAAGGGACATTGATAAAACACCTGGTTCAAATACTAAGATAAATAATGTAAGAATAACTAAACTAGGTATACCAGTCAGTATTTCAATAAAACGTTGCATATACATATCCACTTTTCCACCGTAATAAGCAGAAACACCACCATAAGTAACACCGATTAATAAATCATAAATAGCAGCTAGTATAGCTATAAAAAGAGATACTCTAGCTCCAGTCCAAGTACGAGTCCATAAGTCACGTCCTAAGTCATCTGTACCAAACCAGTGATTAACTCCATCTTCTACACCTTTTTGTTTGTATGAATCAACTCTTTCTTGAGTTCCATCAAATTTTTTCTCTATTTTAGTACCGTCCATGATTCCTAAAGAAGAAACAATAGGCATTCTTGGAGGTAATTTAGCATGACGTAAATTTTGTTGATCATAAGCATATTCATTAAACATTGGGCCAAATACAGTAAGGAAACATATTATAGATAATATGATTAAACCTGTAAGGGCACCTTTATTTCTAAACAGCCTTTTTCTAGCATCTTGCCAAAATGTTAAACTTGGTCTAGTTATAGCTTCATGCTGAGTCATATCAGCAGGACTGACTTCAAATAAGTCAGCAGTAAGTTGAACTTCTTTACCATCAATAATAACTTTATCTATCATTAAGCTTTCCCCCCTGCAACACGAATTCTAGGATCGATTATTCCATAAAGGATGTCAACTAATAAGATAACTCCTATATAAAGTGCACTATAGAATATAGAAACACCTGATATACAGAATAGGTCATTAGTAGTTATAGATGATACTAATAAATCTCCTAATCCAGGAACAGCGAAAACTTTTTCAACAACTAGAGAACCAGTAAGTAGACCAACAGTTAAAGGTCCAAGCATAGTTACAACTGGTATTAAAGCATTTCTTAAAGCATGTTTTACTATTACAGCAGCTTTAGTTAAACCTTTAGATTTTGCAGTTACTATATAGTCTGCATTTAAAACTTCAACAAGTTCAGTTCTAGTAAAACGAGCTATACTTGCTATAGAAAAAAATGCTAATGCTATAGATGGTAAAACAGTCCAAGCATATCTAAAATCTGAGCCTATAGGCATACCCCAAGTAACAGGGAAAATTTGATGTCGCGTAGTTAAATACAATTGCAATAGTGCGGCTAAAACGAATGATGGAACAGAAACTCCTAAAACAGAAACTACAGTTGCAAAGTAATCCCAAAAAGTATTCTTTTTAAGTGCAGCTACTATACCTAAAGTTAAACCAACCACACTTCCTATTACTAGTGCTTGAGCACCTAACATAGCAGAAGGTTTTAAACGAGTACTTATTAAATCCTCAACCTTTTTATTGTCATACTTGAAAGATCTTCCTAAATCACCTGTAAAAACTCCTGTCATATATCTTACATATTGAACTGGGACAGGTGCATCCAAACCATACTGCTTGTTAATCATTTCGACTTGTTGTGCATTCAACTTCTCGTCGTTAAATGGGCTTCCAGGTAATAATCTTACCAAGAAAAATGTAACAGAAATAACGATTAGTAGTGTCATAAGCATAAGAGTAAGACGTTTTAAAATATAGCGACCCATCGCTACACCCCCTTGAATAAAATAGTATTAATTTAAAAATAAATTCTGATATGTATTAATATCAGAATTTTGAAACTATTTAAAATGTAGTTTTATTAAGTTTATGATGCATTATGTAAACTTATGAATAAATTGTGAAACTTATTATTAACGTGCTTAAAGATATGATTAAACCTGATGATAAAAGTGAATTTGTGTTAGTAAAATGGTATCTTCTTTTTATATAATCATCTATATCTATATTTCCTTCATACAACAAGCCTCTGCTTTTTTGAATTTGATTACAAACTTTATTATATGCATAAATTGTTAAATTAAAAAAACCTTGTTCTGTAACATAAAAGAAAATTCCTAGTGTTAAATAAAATAGTCCTATCATGAAAGATGAATTTATAAAAGAAAATCTTTCAAAATCATTAAACAAACAATATGAAAAACTTATAACTAAATTTAATATAATTAACATATTAAATTTTTTCAAAATAGTAATCCTCCCATCTGATTTTAAATTTATAACGGTACTGAAATTAGTTTTATTATAATATTAGTACGGTTTTGCAAAAAAAACAATAATTTATATAAAAAATTTACAATATTTAAAAAATTTAATTAAAGGGTTTTATTGAATAAAGTCTAATTTTATTAATATAAATTAATATGAGCATAATAAAATGTAATTTGAATGACAAAAAATAAAGTATGTCTAAAAAATAAATATTCAAAAAATAATGACATTTTAAAAAAATTATCCTATAATGTAAATTAATAAATTAATATGGTTGAAATAACCAATAAGGGGGATGTGTTATGGTTTTAAAGAAAAAAATGGCTGTAATGTGTGCAACATCTGCAATAGCTGTTATGGCGTTAGTTGGATGTAGTAGCACAGGAGGGAATACATCTAGTGGAGTCAGCAGCACAGGAAAAGGGGAAGGTCAAGTATCAGATGTTCTTGCAAATAAAAATGCTAGAGCTGCGATTGCTATGTCGGTTGACAGACAAGCAATGTGCGATACTATATTAAATAATGGAACAATACCGGCGTCATACTATGTAGCAGAAAAATTAGCATATAATGAAGCTGGAAAAGATTATAGAGAAGTAGCTGGAAAAATGGGATATGAGCACAATAAAGAAGAAGCTGCTAAATTATGGGAAAAAGCTAAAGAAGAAGTTGGATTTGATACAGTAAAATTAGAATTATTATCATTTGATTCTGAAAGTAGTAAAAGAACGGCTGAATTTATGCAATCAGAACTTCAAAGTGCTCTTCCAGGATTAACAGTTGAAATAAAGTCACAACCATTTAAGCAAAAACTTGATTTAGAAAGTAAAGGAGATTTTGACTTATCTTATGCATCTTGGAATCCAGACTACGCAGATCCATTAACATTCTTAGAAACTATGCAACCTGGAATACAATATGCTAAAAATACAAGCTATAAAAATGATGAATATAATAAGCTTATAGAAGAAGCTAAAACTGCAGAAAAACAAGAAGATAGTTGGGCTAAATATGCAGAAGCTGAAAAAATGATGTTAGATGATGCATATCTAGTTCCATTGGTACAACAAGGATCTTCATATTTACAAAAATCATACGTAAATGGAAGACTTACTCCATCATTTGGGGTTCCAGCAATATATAATTGGGTAGAATTGGGAGAAGGTAAAAAAGAACTTAATATAACAAATACTTCAGATATACCTACATTAGATATAAGTAAAGCTGAAGATACAGTTTCATCAGAAGTACTTATGAATACTATGGAAGGTTTAGTGAAGTTAGATAAAGATGGTAAAGTAGCGCCAGGAATTGCTGAGAAATGGGAAAAATCAGAAGACGGTAAATCATGGACTTTCCATTTAAGAAAAGATGCTAAATGGTCAAATGGAGATGCAGTAACGGCTAAAGATTTCGAATACTCATGGAAGAGAACTTTAGATCCAGCAACAGCATCAACTTATGGATTCATTATGTATGATATAGTAGGTGCAAAAGATTATAACTTAGGAAAAACAGATAATGCAGATGGTGTAGGAATAAAAGCAGTAGATGATTATACATTAAAAGTAGATCTAGTAAGACCAGTTCACTACTTCGATAGTTTAATGTTCTTCAAATCATTCTTACCACAAAATGAAAAAGCTGTAAAAGAATTTGGAAGTGAGTATGGAACTGCAGTTGATAAAATTGTTTATAATGGACCATTTACACTAAGTAATTGGAAGATAGAAGATATGTACACAATGAGTAAAAACCCTAATTACTGGGATGCAAGTTCAGTTAAGATAGATAAAGTAAATACTAAGATAGTTAAGGACCCAAATGCAGCTCTTAACTTATATGAAACAGGATCTATAGATATAGTAGGATTAAGTTCTGAAAATGTTGATAAGTACAAAGATTCTCCAGAGTTTAAAACAACATTAAAAGCATCAGTAAACTTCTTCCAAATAAATGGAGGGAAAGGTGCTAGTAAGTAATATTTAATTAAAATTTAAAATAGCAGGAATGTATCAAAATTTATATATTCCTGCTATTTTCTTATAAAAATATAAATTTAGGAATTAAGGACAAATTTAGGCACATATAATATAAAAACATATATATGCATTATCACAAAAGTACTTAAAAATTAACTTATTTGGGGAGGTAATTCAATGGTTTTTAAAAAGAAAATGGCCTTAATGAGTGCTACTGCAGCAATAACTGTAATGAGTATGGTTGGATGTAGTAACAGTGGTGGTTCCTCATCAGGAAGTGGAGCAGCAGGAGATCCATATGAAGTGCTTGCTAACAAAAATGCAAGAGCAGCTATATCTATGGCTATAGATAAAGAAACTCTATGCGACACAATAATAAACAATGGAAGTACAGCAGCTGACTATATAGTTGCAGAAAAATTAGCCTTTAATGAAGATGGTAAAGACTATAGAGAAGTAGCTGGAGAAATGGGTTATAAATACAACAAAGAAGAAGCTACTAAACTATGGGAAAAAGCTAAAGAAGAGGTTGGATTTGATACTGTAACATTAGAATTATTATCATTTGATTCAGAAAGTGCTAAAAAAGAAGTTGAATTTATGCAAGCAGAACTTCAAAATGCATTACCAGGATTAAAAGTAGAGATAAAAGTACAGCCATTTAAACAAAAACTTGCATTAGAAGAAAAAGGAGATTTCCAACTTGCTCATTCAGGATGGTCACCAGATTACCCAGACCCATTAACATTCTTAGAGACTATGCAAAGTGGATTACAATATGCTAGAAATACAGGATATAACAATTCAGAATACGATAAGCTTATAGAAGAAGGTAAAACAGCTGGAAGTCAAAAAGAAAGTTGGGAAAAATATGCACAAGCTGAAAAAATGATGTTAGAAGATGGATTCTTATCTCCTCTTTATCAAAAAGGAGCATCTTACCTTCAGAAACCATATGTAAGTGGAAGACTTACTCCGTCATTTGGCGTTCCAGCAATATATAATTGGGTAGAATTAGGAGAAGGTAAAAAAGAACTTAACTTATCTCTTACATCAGATATACCTACATTGGATATAAGTAAAGCTACAGATACAGTTTCATCAGAAGTATTGATGAATACTATGGAAGGATTAGTTAAACAAGACAAAGATGGTAAGCTAATTCCAGGAACTGCTGAGAAATGGGAAAAATCAGAAGACGGTAAGTCATGGACTTTCCATTTAAGAAAAGATGCTAAATGGTCAAATGGAGACCCAGTAACGGCTAAAGACTTTGAATATTCATGGAAGAGAACTTTAGATCCAGCGACAGCATCAACTTACGGATTCATTATGTATGATATAGTAGGAGCTAAAGATTTCAACTTAGGAAAAACAGATAATGCAGATGGTGTAGGAATAAAAGCAGTAGATGATTATACATTAAAAGTAGATTTAGTAAGACCAGTTCACTACTTTGATAGTTTAATGTTCTTTAAATCATTCTTACCACAAAATGAAAAAGCTGTAAAAGAATTTGGAAGTGAATACGGAACTGCAGCAGATAAGATATACTATAATGGACCATTTACATTAAGTACTTGGAAAATAGAAGATGTATTTACAATGAGTAAAAATCCAAATTATTGGGATGCAAGCTCAGTTAAGATAGATAAAGTAAATACTAAGATAGTTAAGGATGCAAATGCAGCTCTTAACTTATATGAGACAGGATCTATAGATATAGTAGGATTAACTTCTGAAAATGTTGATAAATACAAAGATTCTCCAGAGTTTAAAACAAGAGAAGATGCAGGAACATATTTCTTACAAGTTAATGGAGGAAAAGCAAAGAAATAAAAATCTTGAATACAAAATGATTTAAATTAGAAGGATAAATATAAGTTGGACTTTAAGCTACGAAAGGCTTTTAAAGTTATTAAAACTTGTATTTATCCTTCTTTAATTATTTTAAGACTTACTTTAAATATCTTATTATTTGAATGTGATTTAGGGTATAATTTTATTATAAATTAAAGCCGAGGTGAAATAATGTTTGATATACAAGAACAGTTAAAAAAGCTTCCAGCAGAACCTGGGGTTTATTTAATGAAAAATGAAAATGATAAGATTATATATGTTGGAAAAGCTATATCTCTTAAAAATAGAGTAAGGCAATACTTCCAATCTTCTAAAAATCATACATCGAAAGTAAAATCAATGGTAAAGAACATTGCCAAATTTGAATATATAATAACTGATTCAGAATTAGAAGCATTAATTTTAGAATGTAACTTGATAAAGCAATATAGACCTAAGTATAATGTGCTTCTTAGAGATGATAAGACATACCCATATATAAAAGTAACTGTAAATGAAGATTATCCAAGGGTTTTAAAAGTAAGAAAGGTTTTAAAGGATAAGGCTAAATATTTTGGACCATACACAAATATAACTGCTGTAAATGATACTCTTGAGATAATAAGAAATACGTATCCTATAAGAACATGCAATATAGATATAGAAAAAGCGATAGCAAATAAAGTTCGCCCATGTTTAAATAAACATATTAAAAAATGTATAGGACCCTGCACAGGTGAAGTAAGTAAAGAAGAATATAATAAAATGATAGAGGAAGTAATTTTATTTTTATCTGGTAAAGAAGAAAGATTAATAGAAATTTTAAAAGAAAAGATGAATAAATGTGCAATGGATTTTAATTTTGAAGATGCAGCAATTTATAGAGATAAAATTAAAAGTTTAGAAGACATGGTTCAAAAACAAAAAATAGACTCAGGGACTTCAGATTTAAATCAAGATATAATAGCTATGGCTAGAGCGCATGACGAAGCTTGTGTACAAGTGTTTTTTATAAGAAATGGAAAAATAGTTGGAAGAGAACACTTTATTTTAGAAGGTGTTATGGATAGTTCTCGTAAATCTATTTTATCATCTTTTGTTAAACAGTTTTATATATCTCAAGATTATATACCTAAAGAAATTATAATAGAAGATGAGATAGAAGACAGTTTTGTTTTAGAAGAATGGTTAACAGATAAAAAAGGTCAAAAGGTAAATATAAAGGTTCCTCAGAAGGGGGACAAGAAGAATTTGATAGAAATGGTTAGAAAAAATGCTATTGAATATCTAGAAAAGTTCTCAAATCTAAATAAATTAAAGTATCAAAAGAGTATAGGTGCTCTTGAAGAACTTAAGAATATTTTAGGATTGAAAGATACACCAAAACGAATAGAATCATTTGATATATCAAATATACAGGGTGTAGATTCTATTGGATCAATGGTTGTATTTACAGATGGTAAAAAGGATAAAAAAGAGTATAGAAGATATAAGATAAAAACAGTTGAAGGGCCAAATGATTATGACTCTATGGCAGAAATAGTGGAAAGAAGAATAAAGTATGAAAACTTTCCAGATTTAATACTGTTAGATGGGGGAAAAGGTCAAGTAAGCGCAGTCAAAAAGGTTTTAGACAGATATGGTGTCAATATTCCTCTATGGGGAATGTATAAAGACGATAAACATAGAACAAAAGGATTAATTTCCCAGGAAAAAGAAATAGAGCTCGATAAAACATCTAATTTGTATAGATTTGTAGCAAGTATACAAGAAGAGGTTCACAACTATGCTATTTCATATCATAGAAGTTTAAGGAATAAATCTTTGACAAAATCAGTGTTAGATGATATACAAGGAATAGGAGAAAAAAGAAAGAAAGCATTATTGAGTCACTTTAAAAGCATAGAAGAAATAAAAGTTGCTAGTTTCGAAGATTTATTAGAAGTAGAGGGAATGAATAAGTCTTCAGCAGAAAGTGTATTTAAATTTTTTAACAACAAATAACTTTTATAAAGGAGTAAATTACACAATGGAAATAGATAATGAGAGAAGTGAAAAGTCAGTTTCAATTAGGCAATTAATAAAAGATTTAGATTTAGAAGTAGTAAATTTACCTGATGATGTAGAATATTATGTTCACTATCAAGATATACACAGACCAGGTTTACAGTTTGCAGGTTATTTTGAACACTTTACTTATGATAGAATCCAAATAGTAGGAAGAACAGAGTATACTTACTTTAGTCATATGGACAAGAACGTAAGAAGATCAGTTCTAGATAAATTTTTTAGTTATGAAGTGCCAGCTTTAATAGTTTCTAGAGGTTTAACAGTAAAAGATGATGTTATAGAAATGGCTAAAAAACATAATAGAGTAGTTTTAGCAACAAAACGTAATACTACCAGATTAATAAATAAATTATCTAATTACCTAGACTCAAAATTATCTCCTACAACTACTATACATGGGGTTTTAGTGGATGTATTTGGCGTTGGAGTGTTAATAAGAGGGGAAAGTAGTGTTGGTAAATCAGAAACAGCTTTAGAACTAGTTCAAAGAGGACATAGATTAATAGCGGATGATGCAGTAGAAATAACTAAAGTTGATGAGAATATACTTATGGGACAAGCTCCAGAAGTATTAAGACATTTTATGGAAATAAGAGGCATAGGTATAATAGATGTAAGAAGCATGTATGGAATAGGTGCTGTTAAAGATTCTAAGGTTATAGATTTAGTTATACGATTAGAATCTTGGAATGATAAGACTTATTATGATAGATTGGGATTAGATAAAGAGTATGAGGAAATATTAGGAATAGATGTAGAAAAACTAATCGTTCCAGTAAAACCAGGAAGAAATACAGCTATGATTTTAGAAGTTGCAGCTATGAACTTTAGACAAAAGCGTATGGGATATGACGCAGCAAAAGAGTTTACAAAGAAGTTAGCGACTTTAATAGATAAAAATAAATAAGGTGTGACGATTTGTCACACCTTATTTTTATGTTTAATATAAGCAAATTTACTATTCAGTAGCTTTAGCTAATTCTTCATCACATTCGAAAAAGTTACTTTTATCGAAGTAGTGAGTATGAAGATATTTATGAGCTAAATCGCCACATGGATTGCCTAAAAACTCATCATATAGTGTATTTACTGCAGGATTTTTATGAGATTTACGGATTTCTTTATTAGAATCTATATTGTATAATCCCTCAGATCTTGATTTAACTATAGAATAATCTCCACGGTGATACGGTTGACCTGCTCCTGCTATACATCCTCCAGGACAAGCCATTATTTCTATTATGTGATACTTCGAATTACCAGCTTTAACATCATCCATTATTTTCTTTGCATTTCCTAAACTACTAGCAGCGCAAACATTTATTATTGAGTCTCCAATAGTAATACTAGCTTCTTTTATTCCATCAAGACCTCTAACAGATTTAAAATCTAAACTTTCTAGTTCTTGACCAGTAACCCATTCGTAAGATGTACGAAGAGCAGCTTCTAATACGCCTCCTGTAGTACCGAATATATCGGCCGCACCTGTAGATTCGCCCATTGGATTATCGAAATTTTCATCATCTAAATTTAAAAAATCTATTCCAGATTCTTTTATCATTTTAGCAAGTTCTCTAGTAGTGATAGATACGTCAACATCTAAAATACCATCATTTCCTAGTTCAGTTCTAGAAACTTCATATTTTTTTGCGATACAAGGCATAACAGAAACTACAGTTATATCTTTAGGAGATATATTTATTTTAGAAGTAAAGTAGTTTTTAGCTATAGCTCCAAACATGTTTTGAGGAGACTTACAGCTAGAAGCTAAATTTAAACATTCAGGATAATGGTGTTCTAAGTAGTTTATCCAAGCAGGGCAGCAACTTGTTAAAATTGGTAAATTTTTATTTTCCTTTAATCTATTTATAAATTCAGAAGCCTCTTCAAGTATAGTTATATCAGCTGCAAAGTTTGTATCAAATACATATTTAAAACCTAATAACTTAAGAGCAGAAACCATCTTTCCAGTAGTTATAGTACCTGGTGCAAGCCCAAATTCTTCACCTAAAGCAACTCTTACAGCTGGAGCAACTTGAACCACTGTTGTCTTTTCAGGGTTATTAATTTCATCCCAAACTAAATCTATATTATTAACTTCAGATAAAGCTCCTGTAGGACAGACAGCAACGCATTGCCCGCAGAAAGAACAGTTAGTTTTAGCCATATCTTCGTTAAAGAATGTAGATACCATAGTTTCAAATCCACGATTAACTCCTGATAAAACTCCTACCTTTTGTATTTCACTACACATAGTTTCACATCTTCTGCAAAGTATACACTTATCATGGTTTTTAACTATAGACTTACTAGAATTATCAATTCCTAAATTAGTTTTTTCACCTTGATAAGTTATATTTCTTACTCCTAAGTCATGAGCAATAGTTTGAAGTTCGCAATTTCCATTTTTATCACAAACCAAACAATCTTGAGGATGGTCTGATAATAAAAGTTCAACTACAGTTCTTCTTGCATTTAAAGCACGAGGAGTATTAGTTTGAACTTCCATACCTTCCTTAACATTAGTAGCACAAGCAGGTACTAAACCTCTTTTAGTATCAACCATACATACACGGCAAGAAGCGCATTTATTATGCATATTTATTTCATCCATATGAAGATGACATAATGTTGGAATTTTTATATTTAATTTTTTAGCTGCATCAAGTATTGTAGTTTCGTTCTCAACAGATATATTTTTACCATTTATAGTTAAATTAACTAGACTCATCGATTATCCCCCTTATCTCTTAATTATTGCATTAAATTTACAGTTGTCCATGCAAGCTCCACATTTCAAACATTTTGATACATCTATTTCATGCTTTTCTTTAGCTGAACCAGATATACATCCAGCAGGGCAAACTTTAGAACATTTTGTACACCCTATACATGAATCAGTTATAACAAAGTTTAATAGTGCTTGGCATTTGCCAGAAGGACATTTCTTATCAATAACATGAGATTTATATTCATCATAGAAATAGTTAAGAGTACTTAGAACTGGGTTAGGAGCAGATTTTCCTAATCCACATAAAGATGTACTTACTATAGTTTTAGATAAATTTTCTAAATCTATTAAATCTTGTTCCGTACCTTTTCCATCTGTTATTTTTGTTAATATTTCAAGTAGTCTCTTATTACCTATACGACAAGGTGTACATTTACCGCAAGATTCTTCGACTGTGAATCCTAAGAAGAACTTGGCGATATCAACCATACAGTCAGTATCATCTAAAATAAGCATACCTCCTGAACCCATCATAGAACCTAGGTTACTTAAATTATCAAAATCTATAGGAGTATCTAAGTAATCAGAAGGAATACAACCTCCAGATGGACCACCTGTAAGTACTGCTTTAAACTCTCGACCATCCGGTATACCACCGCCTATATTATATATTACATCTCTTAGAGTTGTACCCATTGGTATTTCAACAAGTCCTACATTATTTATCTTTCCTCCAAGAGCAAAAACTTTAGTTCCAGAAGATTTCTCAGTTCCTATATTTTTATACCAATTACCGCCATTGCTTAAAATAGGAGGTATATTGGCAAAAGTCTCAACGTTATTTGCACAAGTTGGAACATCCCAAAGACCTTTTTTAGTCGAGCTATAAGTTTTCATTCTAGGTTCTCCACGATTACCTTCTATTGATCTCATTAATGCTGTACCTTCACCACAGACGAATGCACCAGCTCCGTATTTAAGTTCTATATTAAAGTTAAAATCAGTTCCTAATATATTATTACCAAGAAGTCCTAAATTTTTAGCTTGAGATATAGCTAGTTGAAGTCTTTCTATAGCAAGTGGATATTCAGCTCTTATATAAATATAACCAGTATCTGAACCTACTGCATAACCACAAATAGCCATAGCCTCTAGAACTTTATGCGGGTCTCCTTCTAATATAGATCTATCCATAAATGCACCAGGATCACCTTCATCTGCATTACAAACAACATACTTTTGATCAGAGATAGATTTTCTAGTAGCTTCCCATTTTATTCCTGTTGGGAATCCTGCACCGCCTCTACCTCTAAGTCCTGAAACTTTTACTTCTTCTATAACTTGTTCAGGTGTTAACTCAGTTATACATTTACCAAGCGTTAAGTAACCATCGCTTGCTATATAATCTTCAACTTTTTCAGGATTTATATATCCACAATTATGTAGAGCTATACGCATTTGTTGTTTATAAAAAGAAATATCCTCAGAAGCATGTACCTTTTTATTTTCTGAAGCTTCCAAATACAACAATCTATCTACTACATTTCCTTTTACTAAATGTTCTTGAACAATTTCTTTGGCATCATCGGCACTAACTTTTACATAGAAAACGTTATCAGGATGAACCTTAACAATTGGACCTTGAGCACAAAAACCAAAACAACCTGTTAAAGATACACTCACAATATCTTCTAAGCCTGCATTTTTTATTTCGGCTTTCAGACTATCGATTATAGGCATACTATTTGCAGCTCTACAGCCTGTATCCCCACAAACTAGTAATTCTTTTTTACTATTTTCATCGATTGTATTATTTCTTAAAGATAAATTTGGTTTTAACTCATCGATTAGATCTCTTAACTCATTAAATGACTTTATTTTACTCATCTATTCCCTTCCCCCTTAATTAACAAGTAGCTTCTATTTGTTTATATTCAGCTATTATATGTTTTACTTGATCAACCTTAACTTGACCATAAACTTTTCCATTTACAACAACTACAGGAGCTAGGCCACAAGCTCCAACACATCTAAGACCTTCAAGAGAGAACATAAGGTCAGATGTAGTTTCCCCAGATTTAATCCCCAATTGTTTTTCAAATTCAGCAAGTATTTTGTCTGCACCTTTTACGAAACAAACCGTGCCTAGACAGACACTTATCTTATATTCACCTTTTTGTTCAGTGGTAAAGTAAGAGTAAAAACTTACAACACCATAAACTTTAGCTGGTGATACATCTAATTTTTTTGCAATATGAAGTTGCACTTCTTTTGGTAAATAACCAAATAGACCTTGTGCATGGTGTAAAACTTGAATTAGAGCCCCTTTTTTAGTAGGTAAAGAATCTATAAATTCATCTAATTCTTCAAATACATCATTGTTACATTGAGAACATCTACACATACAGAACCTCCTTGATATTAAACTAAAACTTTATTTTTATAATATATTAATATATTTGTCGTGATATACATATTATAGCGTATTTACTATAAAGTTTTTAGCAAATTTCTAAATTTTCAAAAAATAAAAAAATAACAAAAAATAAAATAAAAACACCCAAAATAATATATTTATTTTAGGTGTTTTTGTTTTATAAAACAGGAGATAGAAGTCTTGATATAGATTCTTTAAACTGAATAACTCTAGATCTGTTATCATACATTTCCTGAGTTACTTGTACACATTTTTCTATATCTGCTTCAAATATCTCTTTTTGTTTAATTGCAACATCAGAGCAATACATAAATGCATTGACTTCAAAATTAAGTTCAAAACTACGGATATCCATATTTGCAGTACCTATAGAACAAATTGAGTCATCTATAACTACTGTTTTTGAATGAAGAAAAGCATTCTTATCATAAGTATAAATCTTAGCTCCAAATTTTAAAAGTTCTCCAGCATAAGAGTAGCTTGCCCAATATACAAATGGATGATCTGGTTTAGATGGAATCATTATTCTTACATCTACACCTGATAAACATGCTATTTTTAGAGCATCAAGCAAAGAACTATTTAATATAAGATATGGAGATTGGATATATAAATATTTTTTAGCTTTTTGAATCATTTTTAAGTATCCATATTTAATTTCGTCTATTTCTGATAAATCAGGACCACTATTAACTATTTGTATTCCTACATTGCCGTTATACGGATTAATATCATCATTTAAATATTTAGTAAAACTAATATCTTCATGAGTAGTATATCTCCAGTCCATCATAAATCTAAGATTTAAATCATTTACTGCAGATCCTACTATTTTAGTATGAGTATCTCTCCAGTAACCAAACTTAGGATCTTTTCCTAAGTACTCATCTCCAACATTAAATCCACCAACAAATCCTACTTCGCCGTCGATTACAACTATTTTACGGTGATTTCTAAAGTTTAAGTTGAAGTTTATTATCTTTAAGAATGAAGGGAAGAAAGCTCCGATCTTACCCCCAGCTTTTCTTAGCCTTTGAATTCCTTTTTCAGATAAAAGTCTACTTCCAACTGTATCATATAGAAGTCTAACCTCTACACCTTCAGAAAGTTTTTCAATAAGAATATCTAAAATTTCATTTCCTATTCCATCGTCTTTAAAAATATAAAACTCAATATGAATATATTTTTTAGCTTTTTTTAATTGAGCTTTTAATTCATCAAAGAATTCGTAACCATCAGTATAAATTGAAACTTTATTGTTTGTAGTATATGGAGCGCTATTTAAGGTAGCTAAAGAGTAAATCATATCTCTATGTTCTACTATACTAGGTTCAAATTTCTCTGAGTACTGTAAGAAATCTGCAGATTCAATCATTCTGCTTTTTAATTTTTTATCTTCCTCTTTTTTTAATTTGAACATATTAACTTTGTTCATTTTTCTACCAAACACTATATATAAAACAAAACCTGCTGGAGGAACTATTGTTAAAATTAAAATCCAAGCAACTGAAGATTCTATACTTCTTCTTTCTCTAAATATCATATTAAGAATGACTAAAAAGTTAATAATATATAGAGCTATAACCCAAAATTCATATGAAAAAATTACAGATAAAATGATAATCCCCTCCTTGAAATGCATTTTACGTAATTGGATAATTATATTAATTATAACAAAAAGACAAAAATTTAACCATATAAAAACCCTCTTATACATAATAAGAGGGTTTAACAATATATAATATTAATTTTCGTTTTTACTCATAAATAAGAAGTAGTAAGATCCTGCGATTATCATACCACCTATTATGTTACCTATAGTAACTGGTAGGAAGTTATGTAATAAAACATTTCCAAAGTTAAAGTTTGCAACATCAGCTAAAGTTTTATGAGCTGCTTCTAAATATGTTGGGTTTAATTTAACCATTAGACCAGCTAATAGATATCCCATATTAGCAACAACGTGTTCTACTCCGATACATACGAATACGAATATTCCTAACCAACCCATTATTACTTTTCCTGAAACAGACTTAGCTGCATATGAAGCCCAAACAGTAGCACAAACTAATAAGTTACATACTACACCTGAAGCTATAGCTGCAAAGAATTCTATGTTTGATTTACCAACAGCAGTTTTTATAACAACTCCACCGTATAAACCATTACTCCAGTCAAATACACCAGATTTAGCAACTAAAGCGGCAGCAAAAGCAGCACCTATTAAGTTTCCGATCCAAACTAAAGACCAGTTTTTAAAAGTTTGGCCCCAAGTTACTTTTTTCTTTAACGCTGCTAGTGTTATAAGAATGTTACTTGTAAATAAATCTCCACCTGCTATTAATATAAGTACTAGACCAGCAGGGAACATAAGTCCAGCAACCATTTTTCCTAATCCGTAAGTAGCTGGATTAGCTAATAAGTTATATGATGCAGCAATAGAACCTAAAGCTCCTAAAGCTATATACATTCCAGCTAAAAATGCAGAAACTAAAACTTTTTTAGTTGGAGTAGTAGCTTTTTTTATTCCTGCATGTAAAGTATACTCAGCAACTTCAGCAGGTGTAAGCATTTTTTTATCACTCATTTAAAATTCCTCCTAATATAAAAAATATTATAATTAATTTAAAAATTTTATAAATACACAACTTCAACAATTATACAACAAATTAATTCTTTTGTATACAAAAAACGACATACAAGAAAATACAAAATTTAGGAAATAAAAAATTATTTTATTTAATTAAATTTAAAACATTGAGAAAGTTTAGTCAAAGTCTTGGCTTGACTAGATTTTGATAAATTTAAAAATGAATTTTAAATTATAGTAATGTTTCTAATTATTTGTGAAATTAATTACAACAAGCTTCATATAATTAAATATATAAATTTTAGGGGGAGTTTTTATGGATAAAAATTTTTTGACTCCAATAGAAATAGCGAATGCAACTGTAGAATCGGGGATAAAGAAATCAAAATTATCTACGAAAAAAAGTATATTACTAGGCATTTTAGCAGGTTTATTTATAGGGTTAGGGGCGTTAGGTAATATTTTAATCAGTCAGACTATAAAAGACCCAGGATTAGCAAAATTTGCAGGAGCAAGTATATTTCCAATAGGACTTATGTTAGTTGTAGTTTGTGGAGCTGAGTTATTTACAGGAAATAACCTTATGACAATGGCGGTTATGGATAAAAAAATAACAACGAAGGAAATGATTAGAAATTGGGTATTAGTATATATAACAAATTTTATAGGAGCAATTATACTTGTGGCGTTTGTTTATTTTAGTGATACTTTGGTTAAAGATGCGGCTATAAAGTCTATAAATATAGCACAAAGTAAATCAAACTTAGGATTTACAAGTGCTTTTTTAAAAGGAGTAATGTGCAATATTATTGTTGTTTTAGCTGTATGGTTTGCAACCGCAGGAAAAGATATAGTTTCTAAAATTTTTGCGTGTTGGTTTCCTATTATGTTATTTGTTTTATGTGGATTTGAACATAGTATAGCTAATATGTTTTTTATTCCTATGGGAATGGCACTAGGAGCTGATGTATCAATTTTACAATTAATCTTTAACTTAATAGCAGTTACACTTGGTAATATAGTTGGAGGGGCTATTATAGTTCCATATATATATTATAATTGTTATTTAAAAGAAGATTGATTAAACTTTAATAGCAAATAAAAAACGTTGATAGTTATATCAACGTTTTTTAGTCTCAATTCAAGGTTTTTTGTATATTGTTATTTTGTTTTTAATACATTATTATAGTATATGGATAATTTTAATGTAAAGAAGAAATTAAATGAATAAAGAACACCAATTAGGAGGAAATATAATGAATAAGGAATTTATATATAAACATTTATTAAATATATTAAATAAGGAAGACATACTTTTAGACGAACCGATGAAAAATCACATATCGTTTAAAGTAGGAGGTCCAGCGGATTTTTTAGTAAAACCAAGAAATGAAGAACAGCTAAAAGATTTAGTATCTTTATTAAAAAAGGAAGAGATACCATACTTAATTGTCGGTAATGGATCAAACCTTTTAGTTAGAGATGGAGGAATAAGAGGTGTAGTTATAAAAATAGCTGACAATTTCAATGAGTTTAGAATAGAAGGAAATACTGTTTATGCACAATCAGGAGCATTACTTTCTTTTATGGGTAAAGCTATATTAAATGAAAGCCTTACAGGGTTTGAGTTTGCAGCAGGTATACCAGGAACTTTAGGTGGAGCTGTAGCTATGAATGCAGGTGCATATGGCGGAGAAATGAAAGATATAGTAAAAAGTGTTAAACTTATGGATTTTGAAGGAAATATATGCGAATTAAGTAATGAAGAAATGCAGTTTTCTTACAGAAAGAGTATAATAAGTAAAAAGGAATATATTGTATTGTCTGCAATTATAGAATTGAAAGAAGGTAACTTTGAAGAAATAAGAGAATCTATGAGAGAATTAACAAAAAGTAGAGTGACAAAACAACCTTTAAATCTACCAAGTGCAGGAAGTACATTTAAAAGACCAGAAGGCTATTTTGCAGCAAAGCTAATAGAAGATAGTGGATTAAAAGGATTAACTTTAAGAGGAGCTCAAGTTTCAGAAAAACACTCTGGGTTCGTAGTTAACTTAGGAAATGCGACAGCTAAAGATATACTAGATTTAATATATATAGTTAAAAATATAGTGAATTCTAAATTTGGTATTATGCTAGAAGAGGAAGTTAAAATACTAGGAGATGAATAATAATATGAAAATAATAGCTGATTATCATACTCACACTGTATACAGCCATGGAAAAGGAAGCATTGAAGATAATGTAAAAGTGGCTATTGAAAAAAATATCGAGAAGATAGGTATATCAGATCATGGGTATAAGCATATTGCATATGGAGTTAAATATGATAATATAGCGAAAATGAGAGAAGAAATAGACAGGCTTAATGAAAAGTATACTGAAATAGAAATACTTTTAGGAATGGAATGTAATATATTAGATGATAAAGGAAATATAGATGTAGATTATAAAATCTCTAAAATGTTAGATTACACTATGGCGGGTTATCATTTTGGATCAATGCCCACATCTATAAAAAGTGCTCTTAATCATACATTTAATTATTTAAGAATTAAAGGACATTGTAAAGATTACAACACAAGAGCTGTGATAAATGCTATTGAAAACAATGATTTATTTATAGTTACTCACCCTGGAGATAAAGGGGACGTATATATTGATGAAGTGGCAAAGGCAGCTGCTAAACACAATACTTTACTAGAAATAAATTCACACCATGGCAACTTGAGTGTTGAACAAATAAACAAGGTGAAAAATATAGGCGTAGAGTTTGTTATAGGATCAGATGCACATACTCCAAATAACGTTGGTAATTTTGAAAAAGCCTTAGAAATTGCAAAAGAAGCAAGCTTGGATTTTAGCCTTATAAAAAATATTAAACTTTAAGAGGGGGAGATAGTATGAGATTTATAATAGTAACAGGATTATCTGGATCAGGAAAAAGTGAAGCTATGAAATCTTTAGAAGATATTGGATTTTATTGCGTAGACAATTTACCTCCAACTCTTATAACTAAATTTGCGGAGTTATGTTATCAAGGAAATTCTAATATAGACAAAGTGGCTTTAGGGATAGATATAAGAGGAAGAGAGTTCTTTGAGACATTACATGAAAGTTTAAGTTACTTAGAAAAAGAAAATTATAAATATGAAGTTTTATTTTTAGATTGCGCAGATGATATTTTAGTAAAAAGGTATAAAATGACTAGGAGAAATCATCCATTAGCTAAATCTACTCAAATAACAGAAGGAATAAAAGAGGAAAGAGAAATTCTTCAAACTTTAAGGGATAAGGCTGATAGTATAATTGATACTAGTAATATGAAACCTAGGGATTTAAAAGATGAAATAAGTAAGTTATATATAGAAGGAGAAAAAACTCCTAAACTTACAATATCTGTAGTTTCATTTGGATTTAAACATGGAATACCTATAGATTCAGATTTAGTATTTGATGTTAGATTTTTACCAAATCCATATTATGTAGAAGAGTTAAGACCTCAAACAGGGGAAGATCAAGTTGTAAGAGATTACGTAATGGACTCTGATGTAAGTAGAGAATTTTTTGCTAAGTTAGAAGATATGGTGGATTTCTTAATACCTCATTATATTGAAGAAGGAAAGAATCATTTAGTTATAGCTATTGGGTGTACAGGTGGAAGACATAGATCTGTAACAATTTCTAATTTGCTTTATGACGATTTGATCAAAAAGGGCTATAGAGTTGTAAAAAAACATAGAGATTACACTCTTAGATAAAATTTGGAGGGAATTATGACATCAGTAATAATTTTTATAGGATTAGTGGGGTGGATTTTTTCAATAAGCGTAGCTTTTTTATACCTTAAAGAAAAAAAAGAAAACTCTAATAAAACTATAAAAAATAATATAAAAGAAGAAAAACCTAGAGTAGTTGTAATAGGAGGAGGAACAGGTCAATCAGTCTTTTTAAGAGGACTAAAACATTACACTCCTAATATAACGGCTGTAGTAACTGTTGCTGATGATGGTGGAGGATCAGGAGTATTAAGGGAAGATTTAGGTATGTTGCCTCCTGGAGATATAAGAAACTGTTTACTTTCATTAGCTAATATGGAGCCTACTATGGATGCTGTCATGAAGTATAGATTTACAGATGGTGCTTTAAAAGGTCAAAGTTTTGGAAATTTATTTTTAGCAGCTATGAATGGAGTTTACGGAAATTTTGAAACGGCTGTTTATAAAATGAGTGAAGTTTTTGCTATAACAGGTAGGGTTTTACCTGTAACGCTAGAAGATATAAATTTAATAGCAAATCTTGATAACGGAAATATAGTAAAAGGTGAATCTAACATACCAAATCAAGTGAGAGTTCAAAATACAAAAATTAAGAGCATAGAACTAGAACCTAAAAATGCTAAACCACTAGATGAAGTTATTAAATCTATAAAAAACACAGATATTATTGTTATAGGTCCAGGAAGCTTATATACAAGTATAATGCCTAATTTATTAGTAGATGGAGTTATTGATGCAATAAAAGAATCTGAAGCTCCTAAAGTGTATATATCAAATATAATGACTCAACCTGGAGAAACTGATAACTTTAATGTTGTAGACCATATAAATGCTATAAATAAACATTGTGGGGAAAATATAATTGATATAGTAATAACTAACAATGAAGTTTTACCAAAACCTGTATTTGAAATTTATAACAAAGATGGTGCAAGCCAAGTATTATTAGACAAAAAACAAAAACAAACACTGGAAGATATGGGAATAAAAGTGGTAGAATGTAATTTAGTAGAAATAAAAAGTAACTATATAAGACACGATGCAGATTACATATCTAATGTAGTTGTTAATTTGGCACTAAGTCATATTTATGATAATGAGAAGTAAAAAAGGATTTTAAAAATTTATGTAGAAATCCTTATTATTATGTTATTTTAAGGAGTGAACACCAATGAGAGAAGAGGTTAGTGCCGGGGGCGTAGTATTGTTTGGTAATGCAGTGCTCTTACTTAGAAAATTTAATGGAGACTGGGTATTGCCTAAAGGAAAAGTTGAAATTGGAGAGAATAAGGAAGATGCAGCACTTAGAGAAGTTCTAGAAGAAACAGGTGTAAAGGCTGATATACTAAAGTATTTAGGTGAAATACATTATACTTTCAAGGAAAATTGGGATGAAAATAAAGCAGTTCATAAAACTGTATATTGGTATTTAATGCAAGCAAGAAATATGGATACTATTCCTCAAAAAGAGGAAGGTTTCATCGATGCTAAGTTTGTTCACTTAGATAGAGTAGTAGATTTAGCTAGATATGACGATGAAAAAGAAATTATAAAAGTTGCTTTAGACGAGATTAAAAAAAGATTAAAAAAGAATTAACTATAGGTGATGAAAGATGTCTTTTTCAGCAGAAACAAAAAATGAGTTAGCTAGAATTTTTTCGGATAATGAATGCTGTAATATAAGTGAACTTTCTGCAATAGTCAGATTAGCAGGAAGTATACAAATCGCTGGGTATAAAAAATTAAATTTAAAAATAAGTACTGAGTTAAACTCGACTGCTAGAAAGATTTTTAAATTATTAAAATCTAATTTTGGAATTAACACAGAGATATCGGTAAACAAAAATCAAATGTTAAAACGAAATAGCAGTTATGTACTTATGGTTACTAGTGAAATGGGTGCGGAAAATTTATTAAGGGAGTTAGGTATTTTATCTCAAGAAGATTATTTCTTTACGATGAATAAAGTTCCTGAGGGTCTTATTAAAGATAATGACTGTATTAGAGCTTTTATAAGAGGTGCTTTTTTAGGTGGAGGCTCTATTAGCGATCCAGAAAAAAATTACCATCTAGAATTTGTAACAAATAATGAAGAATTTGCAGAGTCCTTAAAGGATCTTATAAATTCGTTAGGATTTAATTCAAAAACTGTATCTAGAAAAAATAATTACGTAGTATATCTAAAAGAAAGTGAACAAATATCAGATTTATTAAATATAATAGGAGCTCACCAAGCTTTATTAAGCCTTGAAAGTACAAAGATAGTAAAAGAAATGCGAAACAACGTAAATAGAATTGTTAATTGTGAAACAGCTAATTTATCAAAAACTGTTAATGCAGCTGTTAGGCAAATAGAAAATATAAAGTATATACAACAAAAAGTAGGATTAGATCACATTCCACCAAACTTAAGAGAGATAGCAGTTTTAAGAATAGAGTATGAAGATTTAACATTAAAAGAACTTGGAGAAATGGCTAGTCCTCAATTAAGTAAATCAGCAGTTAACCATAGGTTAAGGAAAATAGAACAAATAGCAGATAATTTAAGATTGAAATTCGAATAAGAGGCATTATGCCTCTTTTTTTGATTAAGAGGGATATATTGTGGTAAAATTACTTCTATAAGCAGGAGGTGAGGTCTTTGAGCAAAGATTTTGTACATTTACATGTTCATACAGAATATAGTTTGCTAGATGGTTTTTCAAGAATAAAAAATTTAGTAAACAGGGCTAAAGAATTAAATATGAGTGCAGTTGCAATAACTGACCATGGATGTATGTTTGGGGCCATAGACTTTTTTAAAGTAGCAAAAAAAGAAGGAATAAAGCCGATTATAGGATGTGAGGTTTATACAGCACCTAGAGGAATGAAAGATAAAGACCCTAATTTTGATAAATCTCAGGGACATTTAATACTTCTAGCTAAAGATACTACAGGATATCAAAATCTAATTAAGTTAGTATCAGCAGCATATGTACAAGGATTTTATTATAAACCAAGAGTTGATATAGATGAAATTAAAAAACATAGTGAAGGTATCATTGCACTTTCTGCTTGTCTAGCAGGAGATGTATCACAAGCATTGATGAATAGAAATTATGATAAAGCTAAAAATATAGCTTTGAAGTATAAAGAAATTTTTGGAGAAGAAAATTATTATTTAGAAATTCAAGATCATAATTTACCTGAGCAAAAAGAAGTTAACAGAGAGTTAATAAGACTTTCTAAAGAAATTGGAATTGGATTGGTAGCAACTAATGACGTCCATTATGTAAGAAAAGAAGATTCAAAGATACATGATATATTAATGTGTATACAAATGGGTAAAACTGTAAATGACCCAGCTAGAATGAGATTTGGGAGTGATGAATTCTATCTTAAATCTAGAGAAGAAATGGAAGAAATTTTCCCTGAAGTTCAAGAAGCTTTAGATAACACTTCTAAAATTGCACAAATGTGTAATGTTGAATTTGATTTCAATACTATACATTTACCTCAATACGATGTTCCTGATGGATATACACCTCAAGAATATTTAAGGATGTTATGCTTTAAGGGGCTTAAAGAGAGATATAAAAAGCCTTCAAAAGAGATTTTAGATAGATTAGAGTATGAATTAGGTGTAATTGAGAAAATGGGTTACGTAGAGTACTTCTTGATAACTTGGGACTTTATAAATTTTGCAAGAGAAAATAGTATTATGGTAGGCCCAGGTAGAGGTAGTGCTGCTGGATCTATAGTTTCATACACTTTATACATTACTGATATAGACCCAATAAAATATTCTCTATTATTTGAGAGATTCTTAAACCCAGAACGTGTATCTATGCCCGATATAGATATAGATTTTTGTTATGAGCGTAGAGAAGAAGTTATAGATTATGTAAAAAGGAAATATGGTGAAGATCATGTTGCTCAGATCATAACATTTGGAACAATGGGAGCAAAAGCTGCTATAAGAGACGTTGGAAGGGTATTAGACGTTAGTTATAACAAAGTTGATAATATAGCAAAAGAAATTCCTTTTGCACTAGGAATGACAATAGATAAAGCATTAGATACAAATCCTAATCTGAAAAAATTATATGAAGAAGATTCAGAGACAAAAGAAATAATAGATGTTTCAAGAAAAATAGAAGGAATGTTAAGACATGCATCAACACATGCTGCAGGAGTTGTTATATCTAAAAAGCCAATAGATGAGTATGTCCCTTTATATAAGCATCAAGATGCTATAACTACTCAGTTTACGATGACAACTTTAGAGGAACTAGGTCTATTAAAAATGGACTTCTTAGGACTAAGAACTTTAACAGTAATAAGAGATGCACTTGATTTAATAGAAAAAAATCATAACCTAAAAATAAACTTCTCTAAAATGGAGTATGATGATCCTAAAGTTTATGAACTACTTTCATCTGGAAACACTCTAGGGGTATTCCAGTTAGAGAGTGCTGGTATGAGAAGCTTTATGAAGCAGCTTAAACCGGATAATTTTGAGGATATAGTAGCCGGAATATCTTTATACAGACCGGGACCTATGGATTCTATTCCAGTTTATATAAATAATAAAAATAATCCTGAAAATGTAGAATATCTTCATAAAAAACTAAAACCTATAATGGAAGTTACATATGGGTGTTTAGTTTATCAAGAGCAGGTAATGCAAGTTGTTAGAGACTTAGGTGGATATAGTTACGGACGTAGTGACTTGGTTAGAAGAGCTATGGGTAAAAAGAAAATGGATGTAATGGAAAAAGAAAGAGAATATTTCATCCATGGTAAGACAGATGAAAATGGAGAACTTGAAATAGCTGGATGTGTTAGAAATGGAGTACCTGAAGATATAGGTAACAAAATTTTCGATGATATGATTGACTTTGCAAAGTATGCATTTAATAAAAGTCATGCCGCTGCATATGGAGTATTAGCATATGAAACAGCATATTTAAAAGCTCATTATCCTGTAGAATTTATGGCAGCCTTAATAACTAGTGTCATGGGTAATACAGATAAAGTTGTTGAATATATAAGAGAGTGTAATAGCCTAAAAATAGATGTTTTAAAACCAGATATAAATAAAAGTTTTACTAAATTTTCAGTTGAAGACAAAAGTATAAGATTTGGGCTTGCAGCAGTAAAAAATGTAGGTGTAAATGTATTAAATAATATAATAAAAGAAAGAGAAAGTAGCGGAGAATTTAAAGATTTTAATGAGTTTTGCAAAAGGTTAGATTCAAAAGATCTAAATAAACGTATAATTGAAAGTCTTATAAAATGTGGAGCTTTTGATGAAATGGGCGACAATAGAGCTAGCTTACTTCTTGGATATGAAAAACTTCTTGAAAGTATATCTATGGATAGAAAGAAAAATTTAGCAGGACAAGTTTCATTATTTGATGGATTTGAGATGGATGAATCTATAAATAATGATATACAAAGTATGTATACATTACCACATGTAAAAGAATTAGAAGAAAAAGAAAGACTTTATTTAGAAAAAGAAGTATTAGGAATGTATGTAAGTGGGCATCCATTATCTCAATATAAAGATGAAATAAAAAGAAATACTACAATAAACAATGCTGAATTAAATGAAATAAAAGACGACTATATTACTTATCTAAATTTAAATGAAAGAGAAGTAACGATGGGTGGTATAGTAATAAATAAAACTATAAGAACAACAAAACGAAATGATTTAATGGCCATAATTGAATTAGAAGATTTATTTGGAGTTATAGAAGTTATAGTTTTTCCTCAAGTTCTTCAAAAATATAATACAATTATCCAAGAAGATAAAATTATTTATATAGATGGAAGATTGAGTATAAAAGAAGACGAAAATGCAAAACTTATAGCTAGAGAAATAAGAGATATGAATGATAGTGGGAATAAAGATAAGCCTACTTTATACTTGAAAATTAATTCTATAGAAAATAAAGAGTTAGTGAATGATTTAATATCGGTAGTAACTAAATACCCGGGAGAAAATGATATATATATATACGCAGAAAATATAAAACAGGTATATAAATGGAACCATATAAAGGTTAATATAAACGAAAATTTAATTAATGAATTGGAACATATATTGCCAAAAACAAATATAAAAGTAAAATTTTAAGGGTATTTAAAATTTTATTATATAAAAAAGTAGCGAAATTATGATATAATAGACAAAAAATAGATAGTTTCGCTACTATCTGAATTTTTTTAATTACACTGGGATGAAAATATAATATAGGGACTTAAAATGTCCCTTAAAAAATGAAATATATTAATCAACTAGGAGGTAATGTTAATGAAAACTATAGGTATATTAACTAGTGGAGGAGATGCGCCAGGTATGAATGCAGCTATAAGAGCTGTTGTTAGATCTGCTATATACTATGGGTGCAAGGTTTATGGAATAAATAGAGGGTACAAAGGATTAATAGAAGAAGACATACAAGAAATGAATTTATCTTCAGTTGGGGATATAATACATAGAGGTGGAACTATATTAAAATCATCTAGATGTGAAGAATTTAAAACAGAAGAAGGAAGAGCTGTAGCAGTAAAGATACTTAAAAAATATAAAGTAGATTGTCTTGTTGTTATAGGTGGAGATGGATCATTTAATGGAGCTCAAAAATTAAGTGATTTAGGATTCCCAGCAATAGGAATACCAGGAACTATAGATAACGATTTACCATATACAGATTATACTATAGGTTTTGATACAACAATGAATACTATAATAGATGCAATAGGAAAAATAAGAGATACATCTTCATCTCATGAAAGGGTTAATATTGTCGAGGTTATGGGAAGACACTGTGGAGATTTAGCTTTATATGCAGGTCTTGCTGGTGGAGCAGAAACAGTTATAGTTCCGGAAATAGATTTCAAAATTGATGATGTTTGTAAAAGATTAAAAACTACTCAAAAAAGAGGAAAGAGACATAGTATAATTGTTTTAGCTGAAGGGGTTGGAAACGCTAGTGAGCTAGGAAAAGAAATAGTTTCTAGAACAGGAGCTGATTTAAGAATAACAGTATTAGGACATGTTCAAAGAGGTGGAAGTCCGAGTGCATTCGATAGAATACTTGCAAGTAGAATGGGTGTACGTGCTGTAGAATTATTATTAGATGGTAAATCAGCTAGAGTAGTTGGTATAAAAGATAATAAGATTATAGATTTAGATATATATGAAGCTTTAGCTATGAAAAGAAAATTTGATGATGAAACTTATGAATTGGTAAAAATATTATCTATATAAATTAGGAGGATCTAACATGTTAAAAGGGATAAAAAAGACTAAAATAGTTTGTACATTAGGACCAGCATCACAAAGCGAGGAAACTTTAACTCAACTTGTAGAAAATGGATTAAACGTATGCAGATTCAACTTCTCTCATGGTTCTCATGAAGAGCATAAAGAAAGATTTGATATGGCTAAAAAGGTTAGAGAAAAATTAAATAAACCAGTAGCTATATTATTAGATACTAAAGGTCCAGAAATAAGAACAGGAAACTTCCAAGATCCAGAGGTTTTATTAGAAGAAGGACAAAAGTTCACAATAACAATGAAAGAAGTTGTTGGTACTAAGGAAATGTGTACAGTAAGTTATAAAGGTCTTGCAGAAGATGTTACTACTGGGGACACTATACTTATAGATGACGGACTAGTTGGTCTTAGAGTAGAGGAAGTAAAAGGGGAAGAAATACACTGTGTAGTTGAAAACTCAGGAATAGTTAAAAATCATAAAGGTGTTAACGTACCAAGAGTAAAAATAAATTTACCTGCTATAACAGACAAAGACATAAGTGATATAGAATTTGGTATACAACAAGGTATAGATTACATAGCTGCATCTTTCGTAAGAAAGGCATCAGATGTTTTAGCTATAAGAGAAGTATTAGAAAACAATAATGCTACAGATATACAAATAATATCTAAAATAGAAAACCAAGAAGGTGTAGATAATATAGATGAAATATTAAAAGTTTCTGATGGTATAATGGTTGCTAGAGGAGACTTAGGTGTTGAAATACCTACAGAAGAAATACCTATAGCTCAAAAAATGATGATAAGAAAATGTAATGAATTAGGTAAACCAGTAATAACTGCAACACAAATGTTAGATTCTATGATAAGAAATCCTAGACCTACAAGAGCAGAAGTAACAGACGTTGCAAACGCTATATATGATGGAACAGATGCAATAATGTTATCAGGAGAAACTGCAGCTGGTAAATACCCTGTAGAAGCTGTAAAAACAATGGCTACTATAGCTAAGAGAACAGAAGAAACTTTAAATTACAATGAATTATTAAAAAATAAGAAACTTAACGGAGTAAATGTTACAGATGCTATAAGTCATGCAACATGTACAACTTCAGTAGATTTAAAAGCTTCAGCTATAATAACTTCAACATCTTCAGGACACACAGCTAGAATGGTATCTAAGTTCAGACCGGAATGTCCTATAATAGCTGCTACAAATGATGAAAAAGTTATGAGAAGATTAGCTTTAACTTGGGGTGTATATCCTATAATGGCAAGCGAAGCTACAAATACAGATGAAGTTATAGAAAACTCTATAAATGCAGCTAAAGAAGCTTCTTACTTACAAAATGGAGAATTAGTTGTTATAACTGCAGGAGTTCCAGTTGGAGTTAGCGGAACTACTAACTTAATAAAAGTTCATGTAGTAAGTGAAGAAATAACTAATGGTATAGGTGTAGGAACTAAAACTGTAGAAGGTAGAGTAAGAATATTTGATAATAAAAATGAAGTTTTAGACTTCGAAGAAGGCGATATAATAGTAACTCATATGACAGATGCACATATGAATCCATATATAGAAAAATGTGGGGCTATAATAACTGAAGATGGTGGAATGACATCTCATGCTGCTATAGTAGGTATAAACTTAGATAAAGCAGTAGTAGTTTCAGCTAAAAATATAATGGACTTAGTAAATGATGGTGAAGTAATCACAGTTGACACAGCTAGAGGCGTTATATATAGAGGAGCAAGTAGAGTATTATAAAACTATAAATTCAAAAAATTTGTGCTATATTTAATATAGGGGCTTTATAAGCTCCTATTTTTTTGGTAAAATAAGTTTTTGTAGTTTAATTATTATGTTCGGAGGAAAAGTCTATGCTATTAAAAGACAGAGAGTATGAAGTTGACGTTGTTGATATAGGTCAAGGTGGCGTTGGAATTGGTAAGCATGACGGGTTTACAGTTTTTGTAGATGGTGGCTTGATAAGCGACAAGTTAAAAGTAAAAATAACTAAATCTAAAAAAAACTATGCAGTTGGAGAAATAGTAGAAATAATAGAAAAATCTCCATTTAGAGTTGAAAGAGTATGCTCAGATAAACTATCTGATTGCGGAGGTTGTCAAATACAAGAGTTAGACTATCAAAAGCAATTAGACATAAAGACTAATGAAGTAAAGCAAACTATTAGTAGAATCGGTAAATTAAATGATACACTAGTTCACCCAACATTAGGAATGGAGAATCCATTTAGATATAGAAACAAAGCTCAATTTCCAATACAAAAAATAGATGGAAAAACAGTTATAGGTTTTTATAAAAAGAAGAGTCACGATGTGATTCCTACAGATAAGTGTATAATTCAACATGATGTAAATGATAAAATAATTAAAATAATAAAAACTTATATAAAAGCTTATAATGTTAGTATATACGATGAAAAGACTCATACAGGAGTATTAAGACATTTAGTAACTAAAGTTGGATTTGAAACTAAAGAGGTAATGGTTGTTTTAGTAGCGAACGGAAAGAAACTTCCATATTTAAATGAATTAGCCTCAGTATTAAAGGAAAATGTGCCAGGGTTTAAAACTCTTGTTTTAAATACAAATAGAGAAAAAACTAATGTAATTTTAGGAAAAGAAAACAAAATTATATATGGTGATGGGAAGATAAATGACTATATAGGAGATTTAGTTTTTGAAATATCTCCATTATCGTTTTTCCAAGTTAATCCATCACAGACGGAAGTTTTATATAATAAAGCATTAGAATATGCTGATTTAAAAGAAAATGACACAGTATTTGATATTTACTGCGGAATAGGAACAATATCTTTATTCTTAGCTCAAAAAGCAAAAAAGGTTTATGGTGTTGAAATTGTTGGAGATGCTATAAAAGATGCTAAAATAAATGCGAAATTAAATAGACTAGAAAACACAGAATTCTTTGTAGGTAAAGCAGAGGAAGTAGTTCCTAAGTTATACAAAGAAGGCAAAACAGCTAATGTAGTAGTTGTAGACCCACCTAGAAAGGGATGTGAAGAGTCAGTACTAGATACTATAGTATCTATGGAACCTGATAAAGTTGTATATGTATCGTGTAATCCATCAACTTTAGCTAGGGATTTAGCTTATTTAGATGAAAGAGGATATAAATGTAAAGAAATTCAACCAGTAGACATGTTCCCACATACTATGCACGTTGAATCTGTAGCATTATTATGCCGTGATTAGTAAATTAAATTAATATATATATAAATATAATAAAAGGCTATCTTAAGTCACTTTATGTGATTTAAGATAGCCTCTTAAGTTTATAAATTTATTTAAATATAGCTAAAAGCTATTAAGCATTTACAAGTTTCAACACATTATTAACGCTATCACCAGTAGCTAACACTTCTTTTACACAATTTAATGCAGTGCTTACTAAATTATCAACTGCAGTAGTAGTAAAATAGCCTATATGATGAGTAAATAGGACATTTTCCATATTTAATAATTTCTTTACTTGAGGATCAGTAAGGTCGTGATGAGGTATTACTTTGTTTAAGAAAGTACCTTCAGTTTCAAATGTGTCTAAAGCAGCAGCACATAGATCTTTATTTTCTAAAGCTTCAATTAAATCGTCTGTACAAACAACTCCACCTCTACCTGTATTAACTAAAAAAGCATCTTTTTTCATTAATTTCAGGTTATCTTTATTTATCATGTGTTTTGTATTTTCATTAAGAGGTGTGTGTAAAGACACAACGTCAGCTTCTTTCATAAGATCATCTAAAGAATCTTTGTAAGTTAAAATTTCTTTTAGATCTTCGTTAGGATAAGCATCATAGGCTATAACATTTGCACCTAGTCCTTTAAATAACTGTGCAGCAGTTGAACCGATCTTACCTGTACCTACTATACCTACTGTAGTAGATCTAATTTCTCTTGCAATTAAATTAGCTGACCATCTAAAGTCGCCAGTATTAACATTTCTATTAATAAGGTGCATGTTTCTCAGGAGATTCATTGTCTGAGTTACCGCAAGTTCTGCTACTGAGTTTGGTGAATAAGCAGGTACATTAGTTATAACTAAATCATTTTTAGTAGCTAGGTCTAAATCAATCATATCAAAACCAGCTGCTCTAGAAGCTATTTGTTTTATTCCAAATTCTTTTAATTTTTCATAAATTATAGCGTCATCAATTGGATTAGTTTGTTGAATAGAAATTCCGTCGTACCCTTTAGCTTTGTCAACAGTCACTGATGATAAGCCTTCTTCAATTGTATCGACTTGAACATTGTTCCCATTCTCCTCAATCCATTTTGCTATTGCAGGTAATTCATGTTCACGTGTACTAAACATTAATATTTTCATATTAAAGCCCCCTTATTTTTTAATAGACAAGCTATTATACAATTAAAAAAGTAATATAAATAAAACACTATAACAATATATTTATATGAGTAGCTCATCTATTATAATAATTATTTATATAATGACAAATTATAGTCAAAATATAAAAAAGCACATAACTATAAATAGCATATGGAAATTAAATAATTAACTAACAATATGCTATTATGATTAAATCATAACATACACTTAGTTAATTTTACAACAATCTAAATGGATAAATTTTCAATCAAATTTAAATGAAATATATATTTGAAAAATAACAAAAACGAAAAGTCTTGCATTTTGCAACAGGATAGATGTATTTTGCAATGAAAATTAAATTAATTAATAGAATTATAAAAATATAAAACATAAGAGAATGTGTAAAAATTAACTATTTCGTTAAAAAAATAAAACTTGGCACGATAAATGCTTAACAAGATAAGTATCAAAATAAAATTTATCTCAAAAGTTTTTAAAACTTATTTTTAGAATTATTAATTATTAAATTAAATTAAATATTATATGATGTTTATAATTATAGGAGGTTGAGTTATGGATAATAAAGCATTACTAAAAGGTGTTAGGGTTGTTGAATTATCAAGTTTCGTAGCAGCTCCTTGCTGCGCCAAATTACTTGGGGATTGGGGCGCAGAAGTAATTAAGATAGAGCCACTTGGTGGAGATGGAATAAGAGTTATGGGTGGAACTTTCAAATCTCCATGTACAGATGAAGAAAATCCAATGTTTGAATTAGAGAATGGAAATAAAAAAGGTATAAGTGTAAATGTAAAAACAAAAGAAGGAGTAGAAATAATTCATAAGCTTTTAGCTAAAGCTGATATATTTATCACTAATGTTAGAGAACAAGCTCTTTCAAAAATAGGTCTTACTTATGATCAATTAAAAGATGAATTCCCTGCTCTTATACATGCTCATATACTTGGATATGGAGAAAATGGACCATTAAAAGATAAACCAGGATTTGACTATACAGCATACTTTGCAAGAGGTGGAGTTAGTCAATCTCTTATGGAAAAAGGAACTTCTCCTTGTAATACAGCAGCAGCATTTGGGGATCACTATGCAGGAGTTTCATTAACAGCAGGTATCTTAGCAGCTCTTTACAAAAAACAAATGACAGGTGAAGGGGATAGAGTAACAGTAAGTTTATACCATACAGCACTTTATGGAATGGGAATGATGATTACTACAGCTCAATATGGAAATAAAATGCCTATATCAAGAGCTAATCCAAATAGTCCACTTATGACTACTTATAAATGTAAAGATGGTAAATGGATACAACTTGCATTAATTCAATATAATAAATGGCTTCCAAAATTCTGTAACGTTATAAATAGACCAGAAATAATGGAAGATGAAAGATTCAATGATATAAAAGTAATGCCATTACACGTTGATGAAATGGTTGAAATAGTTGGAGAAGCAATGCTTGAGAAAACATTAGATGAATGGTCAGCATTATTAGAAGAAGCAGACCTTCCATTTGAAAAAGTTCAAAGTTGTGAAGATATACTTGAAGATGAGCAAGCTTGGGCAAACGATTTTCTATTTAAAACTAAATATGCAAATGGAAATGAAGGTGTGTTAGTAAACGGGCCAGTTAAGTTTAAAACTATGGGAATAAAAGAATATACACCAGCTCCAAGAGTAGGAGAACATACAGAAGAAGTTCTTAAAGAGTTAGGTTATACAGAAGAAGAAATATTAAATATGGTTAACTCTCAAGCTGTTAAGTTAGATGATTCAAAAGAGCTAGTTTAGAGATAAAAAGGGGCGCTCAAAATGTACACAATGGGATTAGATATAGGGTCAACTGCATCTAAAGGACTTATTTTGAAAGATGGAAAAGAAATAGTAGCTTACTCTACAATATCTTCAGGAACAGGAACTAGCGGGCCTGCTAGAGTTCTTGAAGATTTGTATAAAAAGCTTAATATAAAAGGTTCTGATATTCAAAATACTGTAGTAACTGGTTATGGGCGTATGAAATACGCTGAAACTCATAAACAAATAAGTGAATTAAGTTGTCATACTAAGGGTGTAAAATTTTTAGTACCTACAGCTAGAACAGTAATAGATATCGGAGGACAAGATGCTAAAGCACTTAAGTTAGATAATAACGGGGTTATGTTAAACTTCCTAATGAACGATAAATGTGCAGCAGGTACTGGTAGATTTTTAGATGTTATGGCAAAAATCGTTGAAGTGGATGTATCTGATCTTGGAGATATATCAATGAGATCTCAAAATGAAGTATCCATAAGTAATACATGCACAGTTTTTGCAGAATCAGAAGTTATATCACATTTATCAAATGATATAGCTATAGAGGATATAGTTGCAGGAATACATACTTCAGTTGCTAAAAGGGTTGCCAGTTTGGTAAAGCGACTTGGATTTAAAGAGGATGTAGTTATGGTTGGAGGAGTTGCTAAAAATTCAGGCGTCGTTAAAGCTATGGAAAGAGAGTTAGGGACTAATATAATAGTTCCTGAGATACCTCAACTTACAGGTGCCTTAGGAGCAGCTATATATGCCTACAATGAAACAAAAAAATAATAGTAAAGAGGGATGAAAATGTCTGAAAAAAAAGATGCTAAAACAGTAATAAATGAGCTCTTAGCTCAACAGTATGCAAATGCTTTTAAAGCTAAAGAAGAAGGTAGACCTGTTGGTTGGTCAACTTCAGTATTTCCTCAAGAATTAGCAGAGGTATTTGATTTAAATTTATGTTATCCAGAAAATCAAGCAGCAGGAGTAGCTGCAAAAAAAGAATCATTAGATTTATGCGAAAGATCAGAAGCTCAAGGATATTCTATAGATTTATGTGCTTATGCTAGAACAAATTTTGGTTTTTTAGAAAAAGGAAAAAGTGATACTTTAGATATGCCAAAGCCAGACTTTTTACTATGTTGCAACAATATATGTAACCAAGTAATAAAATGGTATGAAAATATATCAAAAGAGTTAAATATACCTATGATAATGATAGATTTACCTTTCAATGATGAAGATCATGTTACAGATGAAAGGGTTGAATATATAAAAGCTCAATTCCAAGAAGCTATAACACAACTTGAAAAAATATCAGGCAAAAAATTTGATCCTAAAAAGTTTGAAGATGTAATGAAGACATCTGCTGAGAACGGTAGACTTTGGAAATACTCAATGAGTTTACCTGAAGGTTCAGATCCATCTCCAATGAATGGATTTGATTTATTCACTTATATGGCAGTAATAGTTTGTGCAAGAGGTAAAAAGGAAACTACAGAAGCATTTAAACTTTTAATAGATGAATTAGAAGAAAATAAAAGAAATAAAGTCTCTACATTTAGAGGAGAAGAAAAATATAGAATAATGATGGAAGGAATTCCTTGTTGGCCTTATATAGGATATAAAATGAAAACACTAGCTAAATATGGAGTTAATATGACAGGTAGTGTTTACCCACATGCATGGGCTCTTCAATATGAAGTTAATGATTTAGATGGAATGGCAAGAGCTTATAGTGGAATGTTCAATAATGTTAACTTAGATCAAATGACAGAGTTTAGAGTTAACTCATTAAGAGATGGTAAATGTGATGGAGCTTTCTATCATATGAATAGAAGCTGTAAGCTTATGAGTTTAATTCAGTATGAAATGCAAAGAAAAACTGAAGAAATTACAGGAATACCATCAGCTGGTTTTGATGGAGACCAAGCAGATCCTAGAGGATTTACTAAGGCTCAATTTGAAACTAGAATACAAGGTCTAGTTGAAGTTATGGATGAGAGAAAAAATCTTAACAGAGGTGAAATATAATGGAAGCTATGTTAGCAAGAATGCAAGAGGTAATTGATAATCCAAATGAGGTTATCAAAAAATTTAAAAAAGATACTGGAAATAAAGCTATAGGATGTTTCCCAGTTTATTGTCCAGAAGAAATAATCCATGCAGCAGGAATGTTTCCTGTAGGTATATGGGGTGGACATACTGAATTAGATCTAGCAAAACAGTATTTTCCAGCATTTGCATGTTCAATAATGCAATCATCTCTAGAATATGGACTTAAAGGAGCTTACAATGAACTTTCAGCTGTTATAATACCTGGAATGTGCGATACATTAATATGTTTAGGTCAAAACTGGAAGGTAGCAGTTCCACAAGTACCTTATATAGCTTTAGTTTATCCACAAAACAGAAAACTAGACTCAGGGGTAACATACTTAGTTAATGAATTTAAACATGTAAAAAAAGAATTAGAAAAAATATGTGGTCATGAAATAACAGAAGAAAAATTACATGAAAGTATAGAAGTTTACAATGAACATAGAAGAGTAATGCAAGAGTTTGTAGCGTTAGCTCCTAAGTATTCAAAAACAATAACACCTTCAGTTAGAAACTTAGTTATAAAAAGTGGATTCTTTATGAGAAAAGAGGAACATACTGATTTAGTTAAAAATCTTATATCTAAACTAAATAAAATGCAAGTTGAAGAATGTACAGGAAGCAAAGTTGTACTTACTGGTATATCACTGGACTCAAAAGATATCTTAGAGATATTAGAAGAAAATAATATAACAGTTGTTGCAGATGATTTAGCTCAAGAATCTAGACAATTTAGAACTTTAGTTCCAGATGGAAAAGATGCTTTAGAAAGATTAGCAAGACAATGGTCAAATGTAGAAGGCTGTTCATTAGCTTATGATCCAGATAAAAAACGTGGTTCTATGATAGCTGATGAAGTAAAAGCTAAAGGAGCAGATGGGGTAGTATTCTGTATGATGAAATTCTGTGATCCAGAGGAATATGATTATCCAGTAGTTAAAAAGGATATAGAATCAAGCGATATTCCTACTCTATATATAGAAGTAGATCAACAGACATCAAACAATGAGCAAGTAAGAACTCGTGTGCAAGCCTTCTCTGAGATGCTTAGCTTCGCCTAAAATTTATATTTGTAACAAGCGAAATCTTTATATTTAATAAACTAAATAGATGCACTGATTATAGGTATTATTTATAAGGATTTCGTTTTTAATAATATCTCATATCAAAAATTTTAGAATATAAAATGGAGGAGAATATGTTATTTAATAAAGAGAAAGAACTTTTAAGAAAAGCAGTAAGAGACTTCGTAAGTAGAGAATTGGCAACTTTACCAGAAGAAATTGATAAAACTGGGGAAATGCCAAGAGAATTATTAGACAAAATGGCTAAAACAAAATATACAAGCGTTACTGTACCTGAAGAATATGGGGGAGCAGGTTCAGACTACGTATCATATGCAATAATAATGGAAGAACTTAGTAGAAGATGTGCATCAACTGGAACTTATGCAACTGCAGCATCATCTCTAGTATCATTACCGATACTTAACTATGGAACTGAAGAACAAAAACAAAAATATTTAAGGGGTATAGCATCAGGTGAAATGATAGGAGCGTTTGGTCTTACAGAACCAGGAGCAGGATCTGATGCTTCAGCACAACAAACAACAGCAGAACTTGATGGAGATTATTATATATTAAATGGAAGAAAAACATTTATAACTAATGCTCCTATATGTGATGTTGCTATAGTAATTGCAGTTACAGATAGATCAAAAGGTCTAAAAGGAACATCTGCATTTATAGTAGAAAGTAAATGGGAAGGATTCTCTCACGGAGCTCATGAAGATAAAATGGGTATAAGAGGAACTCAAACTTCAGACCTAATATTTGAAAATGTAAAAGTACCAAAAGAAAACTTATTAGGAAAAGAAGGTATAGGATTTAAAATAGCTATGAATACTCTTGATGCTGGTAGAATAGGTGTTGCAGCTCAAGCATTAGGTATTGCACAAGGTGCACTTGATGAAGCTATAAAATATACAAAAGAAAGAGTACAGTTTGGGAAAACACTTTCTAAATTCCAAAATACTCAATTTACTTTAGCTGATATGGAAACAAAAGTAAATGCAGCTAGATGGTTAGTTTACGATGCAGCTGAAAAGAAAGATGCAGGAGTAAATATGACTAAAGAATCTGCTATGGCTAAATACTATGCAGCTGAAATAGCAAATGAAGTTGCTTATAAAGCATTACAATTACATGGTGGATATGGATTTATAAAAGATTATCCAATCGAAAGAATATATAGAGATGCTAGAATAATGTCTATATATGAAGGTACATCAGAAGTTCAAAAAATGGTAATATCTTCAAGCATTTTAAAATAAATTAAACCTTTAAAAATATTTTATACTAGTTAAATGGAGGTAAAGACTTTGAAAATATTAGTTTGCGTTAAACAAGTTCCAGATACTAATGAAGTTAGAATAAATAAAGAGACAGGAACTCTTATAAGAGATGGTGTTCCAAGTATATTAAATCCTGATGATGCAAATGCATTAGAGCAGGCATTAAGATTAAAAGATGAACATGAAGGATCAAAAGTAACAGTAATAACTATGGGACCTCCTCAAGCAGACTTTATGCTTAGAGAGTGTTTAGCTATGGGTGCTGATGAAGCAATCCTTCTTAGTGATAGAGCGTTTGGAGGAGCTGATACTTGGGCAACTTCAAATACAATAGCAGCAGGAATCAAAAAGGTAGGCGATTATGATATAGTATTTGCTGGAAGACAGGCTATAGATGGGGATACAGCTCAAGTTGGACCACAAATTGCTGAAAAACTTGATATACCACAAGTTACATATGTGCAAGATTTCTCTATAGATGGAGATACAGTAACTGTACAAAGACAATTAGAGGATGGATACGAAGTAATTAAAGTAAAAAAACCTGTTCTTTTAACAGCTGTTAAAGAACTTAATGAACCAAGACATATGTCTGTTGATAAAATAGTAAAAGCATTTAAAACAGAAGTAAAAGTTTGGACTATAGACGATTTAGATGTAAATAGAGAAGAAGTAGGACTTAAAGCATCACCAACAAAAGTATTTAAATCATTTACACCAGATCCAAGAGGTAAAGGGGAAATACTTAAAGGTAATCCAGAAGATATTGTGAATACGGTACTAGTAGGACTAAAACAAAAGCACATTATATAAGTTGGAGGTTAAGATGAATACAAATATAAATGAAAATATAAAAGATTTTAGCTCATATAAAAATGTTTGGGTGTTTGCAGAGCAAAGAGATGGTGAAATAACACCAGTTGTAATAGAATTACTTGGAGAAGGTAGAAAATTAGCTGATGAAATAGGTGTTAACCTTTGTGCAATATTATTAGGTAAAAATGTAGATTCTATGGCTAAAGAATTAGTTGCTTATGGAGCAGATACAGTTTATACTGCAGATGATGAATTGTTAGAAAAATTCACAACTGATGCTTACACAAAAGTTATAACTGATGCAATAAATGAATTTAAACCAGAAATAGTACTTTATGGAGCTACACATATAGGAAGAGACTTAGCTCCAAGAATAGCTTCAAGAGTAAGTACTGGTCTTACTGCAGATTGTACAAAACTTGAAATAGATCCAGATGATAAAAAGTTAAAACAAACTCGTCCAGCGTTTGGTGGTAATATAATGGCTACAATTATATGCCCTAACACTAGACCTCAGATGTCTACAGTTAGACCTGGAGTTATGGAAAAAGCAGAGAAAAATGATTCTAGAGATGGAAAAATAGTTCCTATATCATTTAACTTAAGTAAAGATGATATAAGAGTAGAAGTTATAAAAACTGTTAAGACTAAAAAAGATTTAGTATCTTTAACAGATGCAAATATAATAGTATCTGGAGGACTTGGAATGGGAAGTCCTGAAGGATTTGAAATGTTAAAACAATTAGCTGATAAATTAGGTGGAGTAGTAGGAGCATCACGTGCAGCTGTTGACGCTGGATGGATAGACCACTCTCATCAAGTTGGGCAAACAGGAACTACTGTTAAACCTAACCTTTATATAGCTTGTGGTATATCTGGAGCTATACAACATTTAGCAGGTATGCAAAACTCTGATTTTATTATAGCTATAAATAAAAATGAAACAGCTCCAATACTTGATATAGCAGATTATGGTATAGTAGGAGATGTTAAAGAGATAGTTCCATTACTTACAGAAAAACTTGACAGTGTAGATGATTTAATCGAACTAGTTAATGCATAGATTTTATAAAATTAATCTAGTCGTAAAAACTTATATATTATAGTAAACCTAACCAAAATAATCCTTGTGTATAATGTGATTTAATATTATATACAAGGATTATTTAATTTAGCGTCTAAGTATATAATTAGGGCTAAATTTCATTAGTACCAATTACATAAAAATATAAAAAAACATATTAAATTAGATAAAATGACAAATTTAATAAAAAAATAACAATAATTTTATAATTAATGGATTGTAGATGATATAATGTTCTTAGGTAGGAAAATGGTTTTTTATATTTAATAGGGGTGTAATTTACTAAATAAGGAAGGGCTGAATAGAGTGTATAATGATTTTAGGGGCTTTATTAATCACTTAGAAAATCCAGCAATTTTATGCAGTGAAACTGGGGAAATACTAGATTTTAATGCACAAATGAAAAAGATTTTTAATTTTGTTGATGTGGACAAGCCATCAAATATATCTGTTTTGGATAGTACATTTAATGAAAATGACTATTTTTCAAACAATAGAAAAAAAATACAGCTTAGAGATTTAAATATGTTCGTAGACGTTTATTCGATTAGAGATTATAAAAATGAATTACAGTATATTTATTTATTTGAAAAATCTATGATAACAGATAAGGTTGTAGAGGACATAATTGAACATATAGATGAAGTTGTAGTTATATTTAATAAAGATGGTGTCATTGAAAAGATGAACAGCTTATGTGATGAAATATTACCATTTAAAAGAAAAGAAGTTCTTGGGAGAAAAATTGACAAACTAGTTTATATGGGATTAGTAGAAGAACCGATAATACTAAATATGCTAGGAGTTAAGAAAAAAACTTATAAAAATATAGTTTATCCTGGAGGTAAAGTTATAGCATACACAGCAGTTCCTATATGGGATAACAAGGGAGAAGTAAAAGGGGGAGTGTTAACTGGTAGAGATATTTCTAGAGTTATAAACTTAGATTCTCCTCACGCCAAAGATTGTACAACAGCCACTAACTCGGAATATATAAGTAAAAGTGAAGTTATGGATAATATAAAAAATGTAGTAAAGAGAGCAGCAGCATCTGATTCTTCCATTTTTATAACTGGAGAGTCCGGTGTAGGAAAAGAAATTATAGCTAGAAAAATATGTAAGTATAGTCATAGAAGGGATAAACCATTTATAGCAATTAACTGTGGTGCAATCCCTAATGAGCTCCTAGAATCAGAGTTTTTCGGATATGAAGAAGGTTCTTTTACTGGAGCTAAAAAGTCTGGGAAAAAAGGTCTTTTTGAGCAAGCAAATGGAGGTACTATATTTTTAGATGAAATAGGCGAATTGCCACTTCAAATGCAAAAAAAATTACTTAGAGTTATACAAGAAAATACGATTACTAGAGTTGGAGGAACTAAGCCGATAAAAATTGATGTAAGGTATGTAAGTGCTACTAATATTTCAAATGAGGATTTACATGATAATTTGAAATTTAGACAGGACTTATATTATAGACTTAGTGTTATACCTATAAAAATACCTCCATTAAGAGAAAGAAAAGAAGATATAATGCCTCTGGTTGAATATTTCTTAGATTTATACAACACTAAATATAATAGAGAAATAAGCATTTCTCCTAAGGTTATGGAATTATTAAATAATCATTCATGGCCTGGAAACATAAGGGAACTGAAAAATATTATCGAAAGATTTGTTGTTTTATCAGTTAAAAATACGATAGGAGAAGATGAGTTTAACATGCTAATAAATTTAGATGATTTATCTAAGGAAAATGACTTGAAATCTCCAATAGTTGTAAATGGTATTGTAAATTTAAATGAAGCATATAAAATAGTAGATCAAATAATTATACCTAGAGCAATAGATAAATATGGTTCTATTACACAAGCATCAAAACAAATAGGGATAGATTCTTCTACTATACATAGAAAAATAAAAAGTGGATATTTAAAATTATAATAATTAAATATAGTAGTTGCGAAGCATAAATGATTCTGCTATCATTATGGTATAAGTACATATGACTCAAAGAGGCCATGAAGGTTTTAAAACTTTCATGGCTTTTTTTGTTTTATTAGTACAAAAAAACTCTATATAAAATAGATAGACTTTAACACTATCTATTCCCTTTTATAAGATGCTATATAGCATCTTTTTCTTTTTTAAAAAAACTTGTTTCTAAATCATTATTGTAAATAGAGCTTGCAAAACTCTTACAAAAATATGATAGGAAAGTAGGGTCTTTAAATGCTATATCCTTTATAATTGATACAGGTATTCCTATAAAAATACATTCATCTAAAGCTCTTAAACTATATTCAAATTTATTTTCTGTAAATATTTCTAAAGAGCCAATAATATTTAAATTATTTATAGAAGATTTAAGTATATTATTATTATCAAAAAAATTTTCTAGTTTAATAGCAGTTCCCTCTACAAGAAAATATAAGTAATCTGGATTTGTATTTTTAAGAACTATAAGTTCATTTTTATTAAAACAATGAAGCTCCATATGAG